>DOZA01000037.1 GCA_003518245.1 Bacteroidales bacterium
CTTCCTTCTGATCGTCGGGTAGGACCAATCCCACAGGAAAGGCCTGGCATAGGATACATTTGCCGTTAAGCATCCTTTTTACTTCTTTGAATACCAGCCCGTGGCCAAATTTTTCGTCCTTTTTATCATATGTGCTTCCGCAGCAGGTTACAGAGACCAATCTCTTGATTTTTTCAATATCGCAGGCCAGGTTATATGCAATTTTTTTTGCCAGGTATTCATTGCTCCCTTTGTTTGAATAATAAACTACAATTGCATTCATTCTGTTATTTTTTTATTGTGAAATATATTTTGCGACTGCTTCGTTTAAGAACCTGTTAAATGGATACTGTACCAGGAAAATATTCATCATATTTTCAAACAGTTCACTTTCAGACCAGAAAGCATCCTTCACGCTGTAAGCAGCGGCATAATGCTTATTTCTCAACAGGTCTATATCTTCGAAGTCTTTTGGAAAGCCCTTGGGTGCCATCTTTAGTTTCTCACCAAATATTTCAGGGAAGTATTTCTTGAAAGAGGAATTATTAATAATCTGTTTATACTCCTCTGTATTTTCATATATCTCCTTTCTGATAGCTCTAAGAATATTTGCTTCGGGCATATATATTCCACCGCCAATAAATGATTTACCTGGCTCTATATGTATGTAATAACCGGCATAAGGGCTTTTGCGTCCACCTCTTGATATATAAGCACCAAAATTCCTTTTATATGGTTCTTTATTATTTGAGAATCTTACGTCCCTGAATAGCCTGAAGACACACTCTTTAGCAGAGACAATGTCAATACTGTCATCGACTTGTTTCAATAATGGTATGATAGTATCAATAAGCTGTTCAAATTCAGCTTTCGCATCCTGGTACCTACCATTGTTTTCCTTAAACCAGGATCTGTTATTATTAAACCGCAGGTCTGCAAGGAATTTAATAATCGTATTAAGATCCATAATCAATGATGTTATTGTTTATGGTCCTAATGTAATGGAAAATTTTATTCAGTCTGCAATATATATTCCACTTTAATAAAAGCAGGTAAAAACTAGATAGCAAACTCCAGGTTCAGGTCGCGGAGTATATTGTCCTCTGGTCTTGATGTATCTTTACTCCAGCCTCTTGATTCATAGTAATTATCAAGGTTGTTTTTGAACTCATCGCGTTCAACAAATGCTCCGCTGTGTTCACCGTAAGTGAACTTATTATTAAAGAATTTTTCAGGTATAGTATCGTCTATCCGTCTGAACCCTTCACGGTAATTAAACATCTTCTCCATTGTATATATCCGTGTACCGGCTTTATTGAATTCTTCTTCTGACCATTCAAGCCCTGTTATTGCTGACAGTATATGCCTGTAGTGCACTTCATCTTTATACCATGATGAGGCAAAGCTGCATGCGCCAAGGGAGTCACGCAGGCAAGCGCCATCCTGACCACGGCTGTTACCACCGTTCATATGACAGGCACCCCTGTTGCATGTTGAATATACTATGGCCCAGTAAGTGGAGCCAACGGGTATATTCCATGCCGCCAGCTCGTGTCCTTTTACATGTATGGCATATTCTTCTGATCCTTTGCCTATTTTTTGGGCCAGTGCTTTTACACCTTTTCCGGCAAGCTCACCTATACCCTCCCTGTATACCATCTTCCTCATAAGCTCAAGTGATGATTCCACATCGCCCCAGCTTAATTCAATGCCATCAAGGAATCCGGAGTCAATATGTCCTCTTTCCATGGCCTCCATCAGGAAACCAATGGTATTACCTGTTGAAATAATATCTATTCCGTAATCATCACCATCATAAATAAGTTTATGCAGTCCATTAAGATCAGAGATCATAAGGTTTGCTCCCAGCATTGTCCCCGTCTCATATTCAGGTCCGTCATGTACTATCTGTGCCCCGTATGCACCTTTCGCCAATCCGCTTTTCTTACATGCCAGCTGGCATGAATAGCAGGCGAAATCCCTTTTCCATATTTTCTTCCTGTTGGCTTCGGTACCTATCTCTTCAATCTCAGCAAATGTGCCCTCCCCATAATTCTTAACTGCCTGTGTGCCATTGCCGGATGATGATGACAGTGCATTGGCTGTACCACCATACCGCCAGTTCATGACACTGTCATCCTTTTCCATGAATGAGCCACGTATTTTTTTCAACAGTTCATTATATCTCTTAAGGTCGGCCACTTCAGGCATATGAGAACCTTTTACTGCTATGGCCTTAAGTTTTTTTGATCCCATAACACATCCTGTACCTCCCCGTCCGGCAGCCCTGGCAGCAGTATTTATGATACATGCCATTGGAACCAGGTTTTCTCCTGCAGGGCCTATATAACATGATTCATATCTCCCTTCTCCAAGCCTGGAATGAAAGATCTTATCAAACTTATCAGTACCCATACCCCAGTATTCAGTTGCATCTTCAATGCTAACATTTTCATCTTCTATCTTTATATATACAGGCTTCTCTGACTTACCTGTAATTAGCAGGCCGTCATACCCGGCATACCTGATCTCGGGTCCGAAAAAACCACCCATATTAGCATAACTGAGTGTTGATGAATGGTCATATTTTTTCTCCAATGGGCTTGTGCGCGGTGATTTAGTTACAACACATGTTCTTGAAGAAGAAGGTATAGGGTAGCCCACAAAAGGTCCTGGCATAAACATAAGTATGTTTTCGGGAGACATAGGGTCAGTCCCCGGCCTGAGCCTGTCATATAGAATTTTTGCCCCAAGGCCCCTGCCACCAATGAAATGCCTGATGTCACTATCGGGTATCCTTGTCTTTTCTATTTTGCCGGTGCTGAGATCAATCTCAAGCAATCGTCCGTAATATCCTTTAGTACTCATATATTCTTTTCCTCCAGTTATACATTATAGAATTTATCGATCATTATCTGTGCCAGCTTTTCCGGTGCCAGCTTATCAAGATCCCTGTCAGCTGGCATCTCCATATATTTCAGTGCATCGTAAGGGCAATGTTTGACACATTGCGGATCACCACCACAGAGTGTACACATAAACATGGGGTTTCCTGTTTCGGGATCAGGGTGTATTACCCCGGCACGTTTTTCCGCACAGGCTATAGCGCAGCTCTGGCAGCCAATGCATCTGATGGGGTCATTAACTATGGTATGTAGCTTATCATCCCTGTAAAGAGCTTTTCTTCCTGTTACAGGATCAGGCTCAACAGGGCAGGCCTCAATACATGGTGCATCTTCGCAAAGCGCACAGGTGGAAGGTATATCCACATCGGGGTTAAAATGGTAAACCCTGATATTTGACCTGGCAGGGTTACTGAGACCATTCAGCATTTCTCCATTAACCATAACCCTGTTATTATATTCAGAACATACCGATTCGCATGTGCGGCAACCTGTACATTTCTCAAAATCGACCGATATTGCTCTTATAACACCGTTTTTGTTATCCCTGGTGATGCTAAAGCCATAACTGCCTAGCAGCACCAATCCCCCGGCGCCATATGTTATTCGTGAAAGGAAATGCCTTCGGCTGTGTTTCCTGGTGGTAATAGTATCTTCCATATTATTTCAGGTTTAAAAAAAAGATTTTCCCAATATACAATAAAACATTATTCAGATATAAAATATGGATAAGCATATTTTTGCATATCAGCTCTCCGTTTGCCCTTACCCTCAATTGTTAATATATTTGCAGGTAATGAAAAAGAAGGTTGTCATAGGTTTATCAGGAGGTGTTGATTCAAGCGTTGCCGCCTGGGTCCTGAAAGAACAGGGATATGATGTTACGGGCCTGTTCATGAAGAACTGGCATGATGATACAGGAGTGCTTGAAGGAGATTGCATGTATGAAGATGATGTGATGTTTGCAGAAATGGTGGCAAAAAAACTCAGCATACCTTTTCATACTGTGGATCTGAGCGGTCCATACCGCAGGAGGGTGGTTGATTATATGTTTTCTTTTTTTGCCACCATTTCTGCAAATATCACATCATCTTCATACGTGCAATCTCCTTCAAGCACTCCTG
>DOZA01000330.1 GCA_003518245.1 Bacteroidales bacterium
ATATACGTAAGTCAGCTATGGATGCAGTATTCTCTATTGATGGGGATAATAAGAATGAGATGTCAGAGCTGGTTAATGAGCTTTGCGAAACAGCAGGTGTCAATGTGAAAGAGCTACGCAGGGAAATAGCAGACAAACTGATAGAAGATAACAGCTACAGGTTTTAATTTTTTTTTAGGTATTTATCTTCCTGCTTCTGAAAGGATGGCTGCCATGAGACTGTAGGGTGAATTAAGTGCAACATCCATTGATAATTCCCATGCCATTATCCCTCCCGTACCATACCGTATTAGAAAATTGGTTTTGGCACGTAAGAGATCCCTGCCGTTATAACTGTATACCCCGTAATTGTTTGAAGAGGGTTCAGGCATGGTAAGTTCGACAATATCCCTGTAAACATAATAGCGTGGAGAAGTGTCACCCTCTACATAAGGCCTTTTAGCATAGAAGGGAACGCCCATTATTATTTTCTCTTTTGGTACACCTGCTGACACATAACGGTAGGTATAGTCTGCGAACATATCAAGAGGAACCTGGTTACCTTCATTATCAAAAAAACCATAAGTCATTACATTAACATAATCGATCTGTTCCTGAAAGCTTGCTGTATATTCTGACTCTGATGCCGTCATGGCTACTGAGAACATCATATTATTAGCCTTGGTTGAGTCAGAAAGAGTATTTATAAGCGAAATAAAATCGTCATGTGTTATAGGTTCCGGGTATCCTTCCCAGTCGAGATCCACCCCGTCAATATGTCTCTCCCGGCAAAATTGCATCAGGTTTGTCACATAACTTATTCTCTTATCAGGATCCTCAGCCATAGGGAAAATGTATTCTGATTCATAATACCCACCGATTACAATAAAAAGCCTGGTACCGGAACCCTCTATCTGGTTCTTAATGATTGTTATATTATCATCCATGCCTTCTGGAATATAAAATCCTCCTTCCTGGTCGGGTGTAATGGAAAAATAATATACTATATCCAGGTCATCGAGCATGTTAAGATCAATATTATCCATTCCCCATGAAGGAAGATAACCGGCAATTAGCAGATCAGCAGGGATCTTATTATACGGTTCTTCCTTCTTACAACCTGCAAGAACAGCAATGCTCAAAAGGAATATTATTAATGTTTTTTTCATATTTAATAATTCATATGAGGAAACATAAACATGTGGACTGTATCATTATGTGAAAATAGATGAAAAAATTAATATTTTAGCTCACTAATATATAAATATATAAAACAGTTATGAGATCAAATCTGTTACTCCTTTTTATTATACTTACCTTTTTATCATGTAAGCGTGAGGATAATTCCGGACCAATACAGTATGTTGATCCGCAGATAGGATCAGTACATGGGAGATGGTTTTTCTATACACCTGCAGCCAGACCTTTTGGTATGGCTAAGCTGGCACCTCACACAAATGCCTATGGCAGCATGGGTAGCTGGCTCCCATGTGGGTATGATGACAGGCATGAATCAATAGAAGGTTTCGGCCATTTTCATGAATTCCAGGTTGGAGGACTGGTTTTTATGCCTGTTACAGATAAGATAAAAACATTACCCGGTACCCTGGACAACCCTGACAGTGGTTACAGATCCAGGTTCTCAAAAGAGACTGAAGTATCTACCCCGGGTTATTATTCTGTCTTACTGGATGATTATAATATTAAAGCCGAACTGAGTTCACCGAAAAGGGTAGGACTACACAGGTATACCTACCCTGCGACCGACAGTGCAGGACTAATAATAGACATAGGTCATAAACAGGGGGAAAGCAGTGATGTTACAGAAGCATATATAGAAAAAACCTCGGGGACTGAACTGGAGGGATATATTATTACTTATCCTGAATATGTCAAGTTCTGTGATGAGGGAAACAGGGTGAAGATGTATTTCTATATCAGGCTTGACAGGGAACCTGAATCATGGGGTACCTTTACAGATGATACTGTTTATACAGGGTGTGATAAGATAAAGGGAATATCAAATGGAATGTACCTCATATTCAATACCAGTAATAATAATATTATTATAGAAATAAGGACAGGATTATCATATACCTCTGTTGAAAATGCCCGCTTAAATTATATCGCAGAGGCAGAAGATATAAGCTTTGATGATGCCAGACAATATTCGAGGGATGAATGGAACGAAAAACTATCTGTTATTACAGTTGAGGGAGGAAAGGAAGAGGACAGGATTAAGTTTTATACCGGACTATACCATGCCCTGCTGGGCAGGGGTCTTGCTAGTGATGTCAACGGCATGTACCCACGGAATGATGGTACAGCGGGACAGATACCTCTTGATGAGGAAGGCAGGCCTCTTTATAATCATTATAATACAGATGGTATATGGGGAGGGTTCTGGAATCTTGGCCAGCTCTGGGCCCTGGCATATCCTGATTACCTCAGTGATTACATGCAATCGAACCTTGATTTCAGTGATGAAACAGGCTGGCTGCATGATGGTGTGGCAGCAGGAGCTTATTCAAACGGTGTTCAGACGAATTATAACGGTCTCATGCTTGCGGCAACATATAATTGTGGTATCAGGGACTTTGATATTGAAAAAGCTTATGCTGCTGCTTATAAAAATGAAACAGGTTATTCAGGGAGGGATTTTGGTTCAGGTAAATATGATCTTCACTATTTTGTGAATAATGGCTATATACACTCATATGACACAACATTATCGAACGGGTGGACCTTCAATTTTGGTGCATCACATACCCTGGAGTTCTGTTTCAGTTCCTTTGCTGTAGCACAGTTCGCAAAAGTACTTGGTAAGGACGATGACTACAAGAAGCTAATGTACCAGGCCGAAGCATACAAAAGGTTGTTTGATCCCGAGACAAAATTTATAAGACCAAGGGAAGCAGATGGATCATTTATAGATGAATTTGATCCGATGGAACCATGGAAAGGGTTCCAGGAAGGTAATGCTTTTCAATATACATGGTACGTTCCACATGATCCAGCAGGGATAATTGACCTGGTAGGCCTGGACCTTTTTAATGAACGTCTTGAGAAAATGTTTACCGAAGCACGTAAAAGTGTATTTGGTGGCGGAGAGGAAATAGACAGCTTTTCAGGACTTGAGAAGCTTTATAATCATGGTAATCAACCATGTCTTCATAACGCATGGTTGTTCAATTATTCAGGCAAGCCCTGGCTGACCCAAAAGTGGGTAAGGACGATCTGCGATGAATTTTATGGTACCAAACCCCTGCATGGGTATGGCTATGGGCAGGATGAAGACCAGGGACAGCTGGGAGCATGGTTTGTAATGGCCGCAATAGGATTGTTTGATGTGTCAGGACATGCTTTCAGTAAGCCTGTTTACCAGATCGGCAGCCCTCTTTTTGACAGGATAAGAATAAAGCTAAATCAGGATTATTATAATGGTAATGAGATTGTTATAAAAACAATCAAGGATAAGCCTGAAAGTATTTATATTAGAAATATTAAATTCAATGATGAGAATATAAACCAGTACTGGATCAACAGGAATAAATTGACAGATGGTGGCAAACTGCTTATAAAACTGACCGATGAACCGGTTATCGATAGCAGACGAAATAATCTGCCTCAGTCAATGAGTGATGAAATACGTTAAAAAATATAAAAATAACTGACTTGCATCAGTCATAAACGTCATAAAGATCAGTTCCAACCATGTAAATGTATTTGTTATGTATTTGTTGCTCTGTCTATGCACTCATATTTAGATGCGATATATTTACCAATTGATAAAGCTTGATTGAATTTAATATAATCAATTTTAAATATGAATAGAAAGAGAATAAAGGCTGTAATTAATATTACATTCACTTTATTAATTATAGGTATGGTCGGGTTTACAGCATGTGAGAAATACAGCTACGATCCACCTGTTTATGTACCACCTGACACTACCCAGCCCTATGATCCTGTTTCTTACAGCCAGAAGATAGCTCCTCTGTTTCCGGCTTATAACTGTACAGGATGTCATGGAGGCGGAATATCTCCCGACCTGAGAGAATCAAAATCATATGAAGCACTCACCGAGGGGGGATATTTAAACCTGGATTCGTATAGTGAAAGTGCAGTGGTAGTAAAGATAGAAGATCCGGGTCATGGAGGAACATGGAGTATAGAGGATTTGTGGCTTTTATTTGACTGGATGAATATTACAGTTAGATTCTAAATAATACCGGCATTTGTATGAAAATAGTACTAATTCTAATTTTCACAGGTGTGAGCATGCAGTTTGCTTCATCCGAAAGGACCTTCTCTCTTATCAGTTTCGAGAGAGCAGTGGCATGGCATAATGTATCAGCTATTATTCTTACTTTTAATTATGTGGTGTTTGTTATTGGGAACAGGATTACATCCAACAGCAAGTATTATCGTATAAAGAAAGAAAATTTCTGGTCGGATCTGCTTACACAGCTTAAGTTTTATGCTTTTGGCATGTTCAAGAAGGAAAAGCATCCTTTCCCTGTTACCAATGAGCAGAAATTCAATCCACTCCAGAAGATATCTTATGTTCTGGCAATGTATGTAGGCATGCCGGTAATTATTATTACCGGTATTGGAATGCTGTTCCCCGAAATACTTATACGACAGTTCTTTGGTGTTAGTGGTCTTCTGATCACTGATATATTGCATGTAATAATGGGTTTCATCCTTACAGTTTTCGTGGTAATACATATATATACCTGTACACTTGGTAATAAACCTTTAACATTATTTAAAAGCATGATCAACGGATATCATGAGGAGCATGATTAGAACCGAACAGGTAAGTTTGTGAATCAAACCAAATGTTATATGCAGGTAATAAGCAATTTAACAAGGTTGGCAATAAATAATAATAAATTCGATAGTTTTTTCATGAGTGTGGTTTTAATTTAAATTTCAGTTTATTCTCTACTGATATCATCCGTATGGCAATTTAAGTCTTTTATTTTATTGTTACTTTTATAACAGTATTGATGTTCTCCTTGCGATTAGGAATAGTTTATCGTAACATTGTTGATAAATATCAACACTTTTAATGTTATTCAACATCACCCATATTGATATCATATTTTACTATTATTGTATTATTATGTTTCTTAATCGAGAGGTAAATCTATGGCAAAAAAGAATATTTGCAATTGTGTTGATTGTGATGAGGGCTGGGCAAATTTCAAAGTTCTGACGGATTAAGAACTTGTCCTGCTTGAACATAATCGGTATGAAGCTGATTTCAGATCCGGGGAGATGATAATTAAACAATTATCCCCAGCTTCAAATGCTGTCTTCCTGCGCTCCGGAATGGCCAAAGAAAGTATTGTCAGGATTCTGAAAGATTTCTCCGATGAAGGTATAATATGCTCAGTGTGTCTTGATATAGAGATAATTGATAAAGACAAACTACAAATGATATCAGATAACGGATAAGATAGATATGAAACTAAATTTACGAATGCTCTTTTCACCCGTTTTTACGGGTGTTTTATTTGTGGTATTTATTGTAGCAATGGCAGTGGCCACATTTATTGAAAATGATTTTGGGGCTGATTCAGCCCGGCAACTAATTTATAATGCACGCTGGTTTGAACTTATTTTCCTGCTG
>DOZA01000402.1 GCA_003518245.1 Bacteroidales bacterium
CAGGGAAGATTATGCCGATATAAAGATTCATAGGGACTCACATTATAAGATCGAGAATGGTAATATCATCTGGTACGGTGAGGGCTGGACATCTGTCACCCGGATTCTTGGTCAGGAATTGAACCTTGAAACAAATGATGTAAGACGGTTATGGGATCCGCTCGAAGGTATGCAATTTGAGGAAATAGAAACCGGATTGGTCAGGGCAAAGGGTAATCATAAGATGAAATTGTACCATGTATACCAGTTGCGTGAAACATTCAGGGATTATGCTGCGGTTTTCACCAGGCGCAGTAAAAACATATCTTGGAAGAATGTGAATTTCCGTTTTCTGCATGGTATGGGCATAGTATGCCAGTTTTCAGAAAACCTTAGCTTCGATTTGGTGGCAATTGCACCAGATAGTACCAGCGGCAGAACAACAGCTGCATGGGCAGACTGTCTTCATATTTCTGGCTGCAGGGGAAAAATACTGGTAAAGGACTGTACTTTTAAAGGAGCCCATGATGATGCGATAAACATTCACGGTACATACATGCGGGTAGTTGAAAAGATTTCAGATTCGGAATTAAAACTGAAGTTTATGCACAGGCAGACTTACGGCTTCATGGCTGTTAATGCGGGAGATGAGATTGAATTTGTGGACCAGGATTCGTATTCATCCGTTGGTATGAATAAGGTATTAGATGCAAAATTGATCGGTCCTAAGGAAATGATATTGAAGCTTGAGAAGAGTGTTCCTGAGGAACTCAGGCTGGGGGATGTTATTGAAAATGTTACCTGGATTCCTGAAGTTGAGATTCGGGGATGCATGGTATCAAGAATACCAACCCGTGGATTCCTGTTATCAACAAGAAAAAAAGTTGTAGTTGAAGACAATATATTCAATAATACTCACATGAGTGCTATATTGCTGGCAATCGATGCGAACAAGTGGTATGAATCGGGTTACGTACATGATATGACTATAATGAACAATAAGTTTGTCAAATGTGCTGAACCTGTTATACTGATAGAGCCCGGAAACAGTGTTATGAACAACAGCGTATACAGGAATATCAAGATCAGGAACAATGAATTCTTACTTCGCAATGAATTAATTGTGAAAGCTAAAAGTACGAAAGGACTCTACATTAATGGTAATACGGTGATAGCCAAGGAAAAACTGAATGACAGTGTATCGATCGTAACAAGTGATTGCACTGATGTAGAAACGGGACAAAACAATTATTTATATAAATCAGATCAATATGATTAGTATGAGAAAAGCTTATCCTAAAACTATAGGACCGGAAAGATATTTATATATATTTATTGGCTTATTGTTTTTGAGTCTATTAAACTCCTGTAATTCAAGAGTTTCTGAATGCAGTGATCATACTGATGAGAAAATGGACAATGAATATGATGTAGCTGCATATGTATGGCCTTCATGTCATCATGACGATAGGTTAGGTGATTTGGTCTGGCCGGAGGGCAATGGAGAGTGGGAGATTATTAAAAAGGCTGTACCTCATTTTGAAGGGCATTATCAGCCCAAGGTACCTCTATGGGGCTATGAGCCAGATGATGATCCGAAAGTAATGGAGCGTTGGATTGATGCTGCAACAGACCATGGAGTGAATGTTTTTGTATTTGACTGGTACTGGCTCCAAGACGGGCCCTTCCTGGAAAACTCACTTAACAATGGTTTCCTGAAAGCAAGGAACAACGAAAGAATGAAGTTTTATGTGATGTGGGCTAATCATGATATGCCACTAAAACTAATTAATGTATATAAATATGAAGACTACAAAACCAATCGATGGGATGGAGCAGTTGACAGGGAAAATTTTGAAATGATTGTTGATAGGGTTATAAGCAAATATTTTAAAAGACCGAATTATTATAAAATTGATGGAAAACCGGTGTTCTCTTTATTTATGATCGATGAATTTATTGAAGGACTGGGTGGTTTGGAGGAGGCTGCAGCAGCAGTGGATTATTTCAGGGATGAAACGAAAAAGGCAGGTTTCCCGGGATTACATCTTCAGCAAATCGTATTTGACACTCCGAATGCAGAACTGATTCATCAAATTGAAACATTGGGTGCAAATAGTGTCACCATATATAATTGGGGAGGTCCTCATCCTGAAGATTATGTTCAGTGGGGAGTTGAAGCTATGGAAAGAAGAAAAGAATGGTACAGGGCATTGTCTGTTCCGTTTTTTCCAAATGCTTCCATCGGCTGGGACGATTCGCCCCGATTCCCCAATAAGAGAAAAGAAGATATTGTACATTTAAATAAATCACTCGTGGCCTTTTCATCTTTCTTACAAAAAGCCAAAGATTACTGTGATGAACACTCGGAACAACCAAAACTAATAACAATTTTTGCCTGGAACGAATGGATTGAAGGGAGTTATCTTCTCCCTGATATAAAATATGGGTTCAGTCACCTTGAAGCTGTTAAGAAGGTTATGAGCAACGAGTATGATAAGTATTGAGAAAATGATCTATTCTTAGATTATTATTGAAACAGAAATGTTTTAAAGAATTGGAAATGCCAATAATAGAGGAGAAATCAATAATTTTAAAATATACAATTCGGTAAGAGATTGACTATGTTTGAATACCATTTTTATAAAGACGTCTGGGAAAAGATTGACAGATAGAAAATTAATTTGAATATTTAAGAATAAATTTAAAATAGATGAGACAGGTTTTATATGCATTTATTATCCTGATTACACTGAGCTGCAGTGATGAAAATGAGCAGAAAACCGGCTACGTTTTTCCCTCCTTTACCGGTAACGGTGAAGATGGGTTGCATCTCTTGGTAAGTTACGATGGTTTTAAATGGGATGAGGTGGACGATTATAAAAGTGTTTACTTACAGGAGGAAGGACTTATGCGTGATCCGTCCATTTGCATCGGTGGTGATGGGAAATATCATATGACCCATACCACTGAATGGTTTGATCATAGAATTGCAGTAACACATTCCGGGGATCTGGTGAATTGGACACCGACAGAGTTTCTGTATGTTTGGGATGATTACAAGGGAATCGGAACAGAGGAGAGTAAAGGATAA
>DOZA01000008.1 GCA_003518245.1 Bacteroidales bacterium
TATTCAACTCTTTTCTCTTCAGGGAAAGTGTCGCCGGGTTTAACCATATTAACCAGGAATAGTCCGAAGGTAGTAGCGATAAGGGTACTGACCATATAGTAAACTATTGTTTTCACCCCTATTCTGGATAGTTTTGATATATCAGTAAGGCTTGATATTCCTTTCACAAGTGAAACGAAGATAAGAGGTACAGCTATAAGCTTCAGTAATTTAAGGAATATTGTGCCCCAGGGTTTGATCCAGTCGATAGTGAAATTTTCCAGGTCCATTCTGGTAGCTATCATACCCCAGATAAGGCCCAGGGCCATACCGATTATTATTTTAGCCCAGAGAGGTAATCGCTTCCACATAGTTTTAACAACTTTTATTAATCTTCATTTTCATCATCAAATTCTTCAACTCCTACTTCATTCTCAGTAGATGCCACTATACTTGTTATGGCAGAATCGCCGGTTACATTGGCTACTGTACGTATCATATCCAGCGGCCTTTCTACTCCCATTATAAGTGCCAGGCCTTCAGCAGGAATACCAACCGAACTCAATACTATTACCAGCATTATCACTGCTCCACCCGGTACCCCGGGAGCACCTATTGATGCCAGTGTAGCAGTAAGAATAATAGTCAGTTGCTGTGTAATGTCAAGATCCAATCCAAAAACCTGGGCAATAAAAACTGCTGATACTGCCTGGTAAAATGATGAACCATCCATATTTATTGTAACGCCTACCGGAAGGACGAAATTTGCCACACTCCTGGATATCTTAAGCTTTTGTGTACACTGTTTGAGTGTAACCGGCAGTGTTGCAGCGCTTGAACTGGTCGAAAATGCAACCATCTGTACCGGCATAAGATGCTTATAAAAATCTCTGGTCCTGACCTTTGTGAATAACCGCACATACAAGGGATACAATCCAAAAATCATTGCCAGGAGGCCTGCGATTGTCAGGACTGCATACTTACCCAGAGCAACAAATAGCTGCACATCACCGGAAAACTCTGCGATAAGGGCTGAGAGCAGTGCAAATACGCCTACCGGTGCAAAACGCATAATAATATCTACTATTTTAAGTATTATGTCGTTAAGACCGTCAAAGAGCTCTTTTACTACTTTGACCTGTTTGGCCTCAAGAATTATTATAGCTATTGAGAAAAGCAGGGAAAAGAATATAACCTGCAGCATATTTGAATTATTTCCGCTGGCAGATACGATATTATCAGGCACCATATCTTCAATAAAAGACAGAGGAGGTCTTTCTTTTACTAAGTCGGCAATATTTTCTGAATCTTTTACATTATTCTCATACTGCAGCTGAAATTCCTTCCTTGTCTCCTCGCTGAAAGTTTTACCCGGTTTAATCATATTTACAAGCACCAGGCCAAAAATGATAGCTATTACTGTGGAAGCAATATAGAGACCCAGGGTTTTAGCACCTATCCTTGAAAGTTTTGTAATATCAGTTATACTGGTGATACCCTTAACAAGAGATACAAATATCAGTGGGACAGCCACCAACTTAAGCAGCTTAATAAATATTGTACCCCATGGTTTTACCCAGTTTTCAGTGAAAGTTTCCAGGCCGGTCTTAACAGCTATTAGCCCCCATATTATGCCTATAATCATTCCAAAAATTATCTTTAGCCACAGGGGATATTTTCTCTTTCTTTTATTCATACAATTTTCAAGAACTTGCTGTTAAAAATTAACATAGGATCAGAAAACCTAAAATTAGGAATTATAATTTACCCATAAATTAACCGGGTATATTATACAACATAAAAATCAAAAAATCATCTTGTCTAACACTCACCTGAACAGCTATTACTGTTGCCACAGGTACTGCAATCAGTGTTATGCATATTCAACTCCTCATCAGTAGCATCCCTTACACCCAGTATTTCACCAGTAAAATGTAATTCGGTTCCGGCCATTGGGTGGTTGAAATCCATTTTGACTGATGTTTCAGTATATGATAGCACAGTACCTATCATCCTTCTTCCATGCGAATCTGCCATTGGAACCTGGTTTCCTATCCTGAGAAGGTTTTCATCAACTTTACCGTCAACTTCAAAAACTGTCATGGGCAGATCCACTATAAGTTCCTCTCTTTTATCTCCATAAGCCTCATCAGGCATAAGTTTAAAATTAAATTTATCTCCACTGGCAAGACTTTCAATATTCGATTCAAAATGAGGAAGCATTTTACCTGCACCATACATAAATACAAGAGGATTATCATTGCTTACTTCTTCTATAATATCTCCATTATTGTCTCCTTCCCTTAATATATATTTAAGAGATACCATCCTGTCTTTCTCGATCACCATAATTTTTCCTTTTTTACTATTGTTATAAAGATGCCAAAAGTAATGATTATGTGTGAAATGACAAGACTACTTAAAAAAGAAAATCTATCCTTATTTCAGGATTACTATAAATTTTGTATTGAGACTCAGTTAAGGCCCACATAAAGGTAATATTAAAAGATGATCTCATTCCCATTGGCTGGCTTATTCCCGCACCTGCAAGCATGGTGTGCAACCAGATTCTTGTATTATCGGTATAAATAGTGCTCCAGAAATCAGACTCCAGGCTTAGTGCCTGATACTCACCATGCAAATAAAAGCCCATATTAAGCCCTAGAGGTAAAATTTCGTTCATATCCTGAATAAACATAAAACGGGTAAAACTTCTACCTCCATAAATACTTGTCATTCCATACGGATCCTTGTAGTATTGCCATGTCGGGCCTGCAGCAACAGAAAGACGGGGTAAGAGCCATACTCCTATCACGGGTGAAAGTTCAATATTTGTTATTGTTCCAAACTGCAAACCAAAACTACCTCCATAGGTCAAGCGCTGTCTTAACGGGGGCTTATTATTATCTTTCACTCCATACTGTCCGTTTGAGGATATAACAGAAAAAGTGAACGCAAGCAGAACTGTTAATATATACTTAATGATATGTGATCTCATAATGATATTCTAAAGAATTAATTAATCTGCGCTGATAATTAAAAATTGTAACTTTACCTGCAATTATACAAATTTTATACCTAAGGATGATTTACAGGAATAATATATGAATATAATAATTACAGGTGCCAGCAAAGGAATAGGCAGGGAAACGGCTTTAATACTGGCCAGAAACAGGGATAATCATATACTGGTTATTTCACGAACCGAATCATTACTCCAGGAGCTCTCAGATGAAGCAAAATTCAATAATATCAATTATATAGCTACAGATCTTAATGAAAGCCTTCAAAGCCCTGAGAACCTCTTAAAACAGGTTAATCTGCATTTTAGCAATATTGATATACTGATTAATAATGCCGGCACACTGATAAGTAAGCCTTTTACAGAATTCACCAATGAAGAGATAAGGATACTGACCGAAACGCATTTTATCAGTCCCCTTCTTTTAATTAGAGCCTTATTCATCATGTTCCACCGGGGCAGTCATATAATCAATATAAGCAGTATGGGTGGTTTTCAGGGAAGTTCGCGCTACCCCGGTATGTCAGTTTACAGTGCCACAAAAGCTGCTATAGCAAACCTTACCGAGAGCCTGGCATCTGAATATGAGAAGGAGGGTATTTCGTTCAATTGCCTGGCACTGGGAGCTGTACAGACAAAGATGTTTGAAGAAGCATTCCCGGGATATAATGCACCTTTAAGTGCAGATGAAATGGCTGAATTTATAAGCTGGTTTGCTCTTGAAGGTAAAAGGTATTTCAACGGTAAGGTTTTGCCAGTATCGGTTAGTAATCCGTAGAACCGTTCAGGTTAGATTTTTAGCTATATTCCTTTATACTAATTTTTTTATCTATAGCCATGAATCCATTATGGGCCAGTGTCTTTAGTTCATCTTCACCCGGGTAGATAACAATATCTGCAATAAATCCTACCATCTGGCTTATATAGTCTGTATGTGTCTGCTCATATGCCATACCGCCGGTCAGTATAATAGCATCCACCTTTCCTTTCATTACTGCAGCACAGGCAGCAATTTCTTTAGCTATCTGGTAAGATGATCCTTCCTGCACAATTTTTGTTTTCTCCTCTCCCGAAGAAGCTATCCTACTTATCTCCATAAAGTTATTTGTTCCGAGGTAAGCTACCATTCCTCCTTTTCCATTTAGCATCTTCATCACCTCGTTATAGGTATATTTGCCGCTGAAGCACAAATCGACAAGCTGGCCTGCGGGAAGTGTTCCTGCTCTTTCGGGCGAAAAAGGTCCATCTCCATTCAGTGCATTGTTTACATCAACCACTTTACCCTTGAGATGGGCCCCCACACTGATTCCACCACCCATATGTGCCACTATCAGGTTCAGGTCTTCATATTCCTTATTCACTGATTCAGCATATGCCCTGGCTACAGCTTTTTGATTAAGGGCATGAAAAATTGATTTTCGTTGCAGCAAGGGGTGTCCTGAAAGGCGGGCTATATCGTGCATCTCATCGACCACAACAGGATCAACAATGAATGCCTTGGAGCCAGGTATATCCCTGGCAATATCAGCAGCTATCAAACCACCAAGGTTACTGGCATGCTCACCTCTTTCACCGCTTTCAAGGTCTTTTGTCATAAGATCATTAACTTCGTATATCCCTGATTCAATGGGTTTAAGAAGGCCTCCCCTGCCTACAATGGCTTTGATATTTTCTGCAGGTATTTTTCTTTTTTTCAGCTCTCTCATTATCAGTTCCTTCCTGAAAGAAAACTGATCACTTATCCTTCCGTAAGCTGATATCTCATCCACACTATGCCTGATTGTCTCATCAAAAATAATCTTATCATCATCATATATCCCGAATTTGGTAGAAGTTGACCCGGGGTTAACAGCCAGTACCAGTCTTTTCATAATTAACAATGACTTTTTTCATCAGCCATGAGGCATGATAAAGCTATACAAAAGAATTTAGATTTCTCACTTTCGCTTCTTGACATCAGCACAACGGGTACCTTTGTTCCCATCAGCATGCCGGCAAGTTCTCCCTTAGCAAAAAGCATCAGACCTTTATAGAAAGGGTTACATGCTTCCAGTGAAGGGAAGAGAAGGATATCAGCATCACCTCCAACAGGTGTATCAACACCCTTTATTTCAACACTTTTTTTATTACAGGCAAGAAAAATATCCAGAGGTCCATCCATAATACATGAGCTTATCTGGCCCCTTTCAGCCATTTTACACATTATAGCATAGTCTATGGCATTCTGGAAATGCTTACTCATTTTCTCTGAGGCACCTATGAGAGCCACCTTTGGTTTACTTATCCCGAATTTTGCTGCCATTGCTATGGCATATTCTGCCATGGCTACCTTTTGTTCAAGATCGGGGAAGGGCAGTACAGCTGTATCCGTAACAAACAGAAGCTTATGATAATCAGGTACATCGATAGCACAAACATAACTCAGAACAGCTTTGGGCTTCATCAGGCCATTTTCTTTATCAAGTACTGATTTCAGGAATTTATCGGTACCTATCAATCCCTTCATCAGTATATCAGCTTCCCCTGATTTTACCAGACGTACAGTTTCTTTTGCTGCTTCTGTCTCATTATCAATATGATATATATTAAACTGATCGATATCAATGCCAAGTTTGCGAGATATTTTTTCTATCAGGGTACTATCGCCATAGAGATATGCTTCGACCATATTCTCTTCAACAGCTTTTCCCACGGCACCCAGGGTATTCTCATCCTGGGCCCAGGTTACTGCAAGTTTAAGTTTATGTTTTTTATTCTTTACTTTTTCTGCCAGCTGATCAAGTGAGGTTATCATAGTGCATTTATTTTGCTGTAGCTGCTGCCAGTAGTATACTGTCATATCTTGCCTGCTCACTGTCTGATCTGGAGGTAAGAACTATTGGTGCAGCGGCTCCGAGTATCACAGAAGCCACCTTTGCCCTTGCAAAGAAAACAAGTGATTTATAAAGCACGTTACCAACCTCTATATCAGGCATCAGCAACAGATCTGTGTCCCCGGCCACTTCTGATCTTATACCCTTATGAACTGCACTTTCAAGGCTTATCGCATTATCAAAAGCCAGGGGTCCGTCAATGATACAATTCTTTATCTGGTCCCTCTGGTTCATCTTGGAAAGCAAGGCAGCATCGAGGGTAGCCTGCATGCTTTCATTTACCATCTCCACAGCACCCAGCACGGCTATCTTAGGTACATCCACACCCAGCATATTAAGGCAGGAAACGGAATTATTCACTATTGATATCTTATCCTTAAGGTTTGGTGAAATATTCATTGCTACATCTGTAACGGCAATAAGTTTATGGTATGTTTCAACCTCAAAAACAGCAATATGCGACAGCAGGTTTCCTGTTCTCAATCCCCATTCTTTGTTAAGCACAACTATCAGGAGAACAGATGTTCCCACATTACCTTTCATCAGTACGTCAGCTTCATTATTACTAACCATTTTAACAGCCATTTCAGAAGTCTTTTCTATAACCGGTTCATGAATTATCTGTACATTTTCAAGGTTATAATTTTTCTCTGATGCTATTTTGCGGATTTCTTTTTCATCACCTATCAGAACAGGTGAGATGATATTGTCATTTGATGCTTTAATCACAGCCCCCAGAGATTGCAGATCATGTGCTGCACCCAGCACAAGTCGTTTAACGGGTTTATTGTCAAGCAGCTTCTTGATTTCACTTAGCTTTTTCAGGACCATGACTTTAAAAGGGTTAAATTATCAATTTTGTTTGCTTTCCACTATAGTCTTTGTATCGATTGCTATTACCAGTTCCTCGTCGGTTGTAACTGTCATTACCTTCACTTTTGATGAGGGTTTTGAAATAATCAGGTCCTGGTCTTTCTTTCCGAGATTCGTTTCCATATCAAATTCAATACCCAGGTATTCCATCTCTGAGCATATAATTTGACGAATATTAAAATCATTCTCACCAATACCACCTGTAAAAATCAGCAGATCCAGTCCATTCAGGGCTGCTGCATAGGCACCAATGAATTTCTTAACTTTATAAGCATACATTTCCAGGGCCAGGATAGCTCTTTTATTACCTGAGCTTGCCGCCTGTTCGAGATCTCTCATATCAGAAGACAGGTTAGTTATACCCATCATCCCGCTTTTCTTATTTATCATATTACTTACACCCTGTACATTAAGATGTTTTTTATCAGCTATATAAATCAAAACACCCGGATCTATCTCACCTGTCCTGGTTCCCATTATAAGGCCATCAACAGGTGTAAAACCCATTGAGGTATCGATAGATTTTCCATTCCTGATAGCTGCCACCGAGGCTCCGTTACCAAGATGACATGTTATTACTTTCAGGCTGTTAAGATCTTCACCCAGTATTCCGGCTGCTTTTTTCGCTACAAATTTATGGCTGGTACCATGGAATCCGTATTTACGTATCCTGTACTTTTTATAATATTCATATGGTATAGCATACATAAAAGCAAAGTCGGGCATAGTCTGGTGGAAAGAAGTATCAAAAACTGCCACCTGCAGTACTCCCGGAACAATTTTTTCCACTGAGAGTATTCCTTTCAGGTTAGCCGATTTATGCAGGGGGGCCAGCTCGCTACACCTTTCGATATCCTTTTTAACCTTACTC
>DOZA01000241.1 GCA_003518245.1 Bacteroidales bacterium
GCTGATCTTAATATACATGCCCGGCTTTGGAGAGCATGGATCAGAAATCAACTCTAAATTTTATGTAATTTCGTAACAGAAATAAAAACATAGATGCCATGAAAATAACATTTTTCAAAAGACTGAGAAATTTTTTCCGGACAACAGCTCTTGGTGGACTGGCTGCGATTTTACCCCTTGTATTGATAATAATATTCTTCAGATGGATAATAAACCTGATACAAAAATACCTTGAGCCCCTGATAGGTCTTATCAATACTGACTCGGAGTTAACGATTATCGTATTGTATATTATTGCCGTTATTGCAATAATATTCCTTTTTTTCCTGCTCGGATTGTTTATACAAACAAGCATAGGCAGGTTTTTCAAGAGTATACTGGAAGAAAGGTACCTGATGAAAATTCCAGGGTACAAGCTAGCCAGGGAAACAGTAATGCAATTTTTTGGAAAACAGAAATCATTTTTCAGTGAGGTTGTCCTGGTTGATATTTTCGGTTCGGGCACTCTTATGACAGGTTTCATTACTGATGATCATGATAACAGTGATCTTCTTACAGTTTTTGTACCCACAGGCCCCAACCCCACCTCAGGGAATATATACCATGTGCTGAAAGAAAAGACCATCAGGACAGAAACAAGTGTTGATGTAGGAATGAAATCAATTATCAGCTGCGGTGCCGGCTCATCAAATATCTTTAATGAAAGGAAAGAAAGGGAGAACCTTGAAGAAGATCTCCGCAATAAATAGCTCCTCTGTCAGCAGGTCATTTACTTGCCTCCACTGTTTCCACTTCCCAGTCATCAGTCCTGAACGGGGAGGCCGGCAACCCTTCCGTATTGAAAAGATTCGGTTCAGCTATATTGGAAAACCCAAATCTTACAGCCACAGGTTCTTTAACTTTCTCAGACCATACAATAACATTATCTCCCTGTATGCTGGCAATAGCCTTATGGAAAACCCTGTCTTTACCTGCAATCTCAAAGCACCGCAGGTCACCCTCGGTTGACTCCAGCCCATTAGCTGTATGATTGAAAAACAACAGCGCTTTTTTTATTCCTTTTTTTTCCTCAATCTCCATTTTTTCAAATATAGGCCCTGAATATTTCAGCCCACTTATACCATAATGCAATGCCAGGGCATTTCGTGCCAGCCTGCGACCCACTTCCTGCTTTTTTATAGGATGGATATTATCAGGGTCACCCAGGTCAGTTGTTACCACCATTCCCGTTCCGGGCACTGCGAGAGCCATAAGCTGTGCTTCACGGACCAGTGCTCCAACCATGGGTTTATCATAATTATAAGGGGCTATCTGGACGTAATAGAAAGGAAAATCGCCCTGACCAAATTGCTTTCTCCAATCCCTGATCATTGCAGGGAATAATTTCCTGTAGTGGATAGCATCATTACGGTTACGTTCGCCCTGGTACCATATCACACCTGTAATATTCATGTTCAGCAGTGGATATATCATGGCATTGAAAAGACGTGATGGCTTAAGCCGCTCAGCCATGGAAGAATAATCACGTGAAACATAATACTCCAGCTCGGGGTTTTCTTTAAGTGTCTGGTCGCTGGTCCATGCTTCTGCCGGTGTGCCGCCCCAGTTAGTTGAAACCAGTCCGACCGGCACGCCTATTCTATTGTTCAGTTCCCTGCCAAAAAAGAAAGCAACGGCACTGAAATCAAGAACCGTTTCGCTGCTTACCAGCATCCATTCACCTTGATGTTCATCAACAGGAGTATCCGATGTATTTTTCTGTAGCTGGAAAAGCCGTATCGAAGTATAGCCTTTCGTCACTATGTCAATACTGTCCCTTTCAAACCATGGATTCTTCCATCCTCCCATCCATCTTATCATATATTCCATATTTGACTGACCCGAACAAATCCATACATCGCCAAGTAATACGTTCTTTACCTCTATCTCATCCGAACCTTTTATATAAATACTATATGGACCACCTGCTATTGTGGTAGGTAAAGTAACTGACCACTTACCTTCTTCATCAGCCTGTGCTTCACTTTTTTCCAGTGTCCAGCCGGCCCTTACCGTTATTTCTTCACCCGGATTGTCCCAGCCCCATATTCTGGCATCAGCATTACGCTGTAAGACCATATTATCAGATATAACATCAGGGAGCCGAAGCTGACAATATAATTGTGCAGTAACAAGTAGTGAAACCAGGAATAAAAATGCTTTTGTCTTCATATTATATTGTTTACGAATAAAACCTTAAAAATAATAAGTTACTTCTTCTATTGTGAAAAAAAGTTAAAAATCAGTTTTATATTGCAAAAATAGTCGCATTATTCCAGCTAATTTTATAATATGTGACCTGAACCGATGAAAAAATACCAAAATGTTTAGAAAATCAAGAAGTAAAATTAAATCAATTACAGCTTTGATTATTGTTGTTCTTTTAAGTACAGCATTTATTAAAGCTCAAAAAGTACCAATAAGTTTTGATAGTTACCATGGATACAATGGTACAGTAAAATATCTTAAGAAGGTAAACAGTGCCTACCCGGATATTACCGAACTGAATATTATTGGTAAAAGTAATATGGACAGGCCCATATACGTACTGGTGATATCAAATATGAAGAAAGGAACAACACTTGACAGGCATATAAAGCTCAGGAACGAAAGGAAGGAGAATATCCGGAATGTTCCTGCCATGAAAATACACCAGGGTAAACCGGGCCATTTTCTTGGCGGCTCAACACATGGAAATGAATACACAGGTACAGAAGTATGCCTGTATATTATAGACAGGCTTGTATCAGGTTACGGAAACGATGAAGAAATTACCCGGCTTATTGACTCAAAAGCATTCTATATATGTCCTGTTATTAATCCCGACGGGGTATACAACAGTGTTGAAAAAGGAATAGCCCAGCGTAATAATTCAATGCTGAATGATGATGATAATGATGGAAAAGTAAATGAGGATGGTCCTGACGATATCGATGGTGATGGTTTCATCACATCATTCAGGTATAAGGATGATAATGGCAGATATGTCATTGACGAAGTTGACCCGAGGTTAATGGTTAGGCTCGGAAGAAATGAACAAACTGACAAGCAAAGATATACTGTTATAAGGGAAGATTTTGATAATGATAAAGATGGTAAAAGAAGCGAAGACAGGGAATCAGGTATTGACCTGAACAGGAATTTTGCTGAAGGATGGTGGAAAGACAATGGTTTTGCCGGTGGCTCAGGCGATTATCCTTTCTCAGCTCCTGAAACCCGTGCTCTTGCCGAGTTTTTCAGTAATTACCGTAACATACTGATGGCCCAGTTTTACCATACCTCCGGAGGTTTTACTTTCAGGCCCATGGGCACGGCAGCCCACCCCAACCTGGAGCCGGGGGATGTAGCTGTATTTGATTATATAATGGGTAAGAAATACCTTGAAATAATAGGTGAAGAAGTACCTGAAGCCTGGAAGAATCCTGAAGATATAAATAAGTACAAGAAGGAATTAGCCGGAACAGATGCTGATAATTATTCAAAATCCAGGGGTTATGTATTACCCAGGGGCTGGAGGGTAAGCTATGATGAGAAATCTGACAGGAGGTACTCGTATGGAATGGCAACAGACTGGCTTTATAAACAATACGGTATATATTCTATTACAACAGAATTATGGAACCCTGAGGCCGATATACCTGGCCTGCAGATCCCGGATGAGGAGAACAGATGGCTGTCGGTTCAGAGAGCCCTTCTTAAATACCAGGATGAGAAATATAAGGGTGGTCTTTTTATTGAATGGATACCCTTTAATCACCCTGAGCTGGGGGAAGGTGAAACAGGTGGGTGGATATCACAATATGCAAGGAATAATGCTTTCCCGGGTGAGCCGCTGGAGAATGTATGTGATAAACATTACCGTTTTGAGATTTTCAGAGCCGGACTGATGCCAGTGATTGTAATAAAAGATATAAAGACAAGCATTATATACACAGGCAATACCAGCGAGGGAAGGGTAATAAAAAACAATGATGAGTTCATTATCAGGAAGGGTAAAGGCAAGGGAAGGTATACAGTGGTAGAGATTGAGGCTACTATCGAAAATACTGGCGAGCTGGGTACAAACCTGGTAAAAGGAGAAGAGTTAGCGGGTAACAGGCAGGATGTGGCGTGGCTTATCGCTGACCGGGATGATATTGAATACATTGAAGGCCAAGCCTGCCAGAAACTGGGGAGCCTGGGTGGTAAAACCAGTGTGGCAGG
>DOZA01000333.1 GCA_003518245.1 Bacteroidales bacterium
AGAGGCTAAGGCTGAGGTGAAAAAGGAAGAAAAGGAAGAAAAATAAGCCACAGACCTGAGTAAGATAACCATTAGCGGGATATATACCCGTGTCAGATAAAACATTGATATTACTAGGAAAAATCATTAAGGTGCATGGATACGGCGGAGCCGTAATTTTGAGGCCTGATGATTACATTACTCATGAGCTTCAGGAAATGGAATGGGTTTTTATAGAGATAGATAAAAAACCTGTTCCATTTTTTATTACCTCGGTTAAAGAACACACATCGGGTAATATAGTCCTTAAGTTTGATAATTATGACAGCAGCGAGAGAATGAAAGAATTTATTGGCTGCAATGTGTTCACCGGACAGGAGGGTACTGACGATAAGAACAAATTGCCTCACTACTTAATACTTGCAGGATACAGTATTTATAATCAGGCAAATGAATATATCGGAACTGTTAAAAAAGTTATGAGCATGCCTATGCAATATATGCTTGTGCTCGAAGGTGATGAAAATGATGAATTACTGATCCCCATGAACGAAGAATGGTTAATAGAACTTGACAAAGAGAATGAAACCATTATTATGGATCTTCCTGATGGTATAGTGCAAATCAATAAATGATATTCCTTAAATCAAAATTTTTAATCAACCTGCATCAATTACATTAATGGGTCGTCTTTATTATGTATTGACGATAAAACCTATTAAACAATATAATCATGAAGAAATTTCTAAGCTTAATTCTGGCTGTTATGCTAACAGCCGGTTTTACTTATTCACAGGAAAAAGAAAACAGGGATGTAGCTGATTTTACAGGTGTTGCATTTGGAGTAGCAGGAAAATTAATACTGGAGCAAGGCAATAACTTCAGGGTTACCCTTGAAGGAGATAAGGATTACCTTGATAAGATAGAGACTATCATCAGGGGTGACAGGCTTGTTATCAGGCATGAAAGATGGTATTCATTCGGGATTAACAAGAAAGTAACTGTTTACGTGATAATGCCTGAAATAGAGGACCTTACAGTTTCAGGATCGGGCATGCTGATTGCAGAAGGTGCGATTAGAACCGATGACCTTGATATAAACGTGAGTGGTAGTGGTAATATAGAACTTGCTGACCTGAACGCTGAATCTGTAGACTGCAGTATATCCGGATCAGGATCAATAGAGCTTAATGGTGAGGCAGAAGAAGGAGAAGTATCTATAAGCGGATCAGGAAATTATGATGGTCGTGATTTCAAAATAAATAGCATGGATGTTTCTATTTCGGGTAGCGGCACATGCAGGGCACTGGTTAATGAGGACCTTGAAGCGAGGATTTCAGGCAGCGGCGATATATATTACGATGGCAGCCCAAGGGTGGATGCCAGGGTATCAGGTTCAGGGAAAGTCAGGAAGAACTAGTCTGTATATTATCTTATTATCTTAAACTGCCCGTTAATTTCTATTTTAATGATTGATGAGGCAGTTTTGCTTTTTGTTTCATCCTGTCGCAAAGGGACAATATAATCAACTGATTCTTTAATCTTTTCAGTTATATCCGCATAACTTCCCGGAGGAGCATCACCCGTAATATTAGCAGAAGTTGATACAATAGGTTTTCTTAACCGTGATATTAATTCAGAGCAAAAATCATCTTTTACTATCCTTATACCCAGAGAACCATCACCGGATATAAGCGCGGGGGCAATATTCCTGACACCAGGGTAAACAAGTGTAAGGGGACTGTCGCCAGCCTCTATAAGCTGCCATGCAATATCGGGAACCTGTTTTACATAATACTGTAACCTGGATACGGTATCAAGTAATATCAGCATGCTATGACTGTCATCTCTTTGTTTGATATTGTATATCTTCTTAACGGCTTTACTGTTTGTTGCATCGCAGCCCAGCCCCCATATTGTGTCTGTGGGGTATAGTATTATACCTCCATCTCTTAAAATGTCAGCAGTATTTCTAATAATCTCTTTAATGGTGCTCATTATAAGGCAGTAAATATTAAATCAGATATCTACATTATGTTCCCTCAGGGCATCATTCAGCGAGGTTTTCTTATTAGTTGACTCTTTTCTTTTACCAATTATAAGGGCACAGGGCACCTGGTATTCACCAGCGGGAAATTTTTTCGTGTGAGAACCCGGTATGACAACTGATTTAGGAGGCACATAACCCCTGTAGGTTTTCAGTTCTTCTCCTGTCACATCCATTACCTTTGTTGATCCGGTTATTACCACGTTAGCCCCCAGCACTGCTTCACTTGCAATATGAGCACCTTCTACAATAACGCACCTTGAGCCTATGAAACAATTGTCTTCAATGATCACAGGTGCTGCCTGTACGGGTTCAAGAACACCACCTATGCCAGCCCCACCACTAAGGTGAACATTCTTTCCAATCTGTGCACAGGAGCCTACGGTAGACCATGTATCAAGCATGGTGTCCTTATCAACATATGCACCAATATTCACATAACAGGGCATCATAACCACTCCCTTGCTTATATAGGCACCATACCTGGCTACTGCATGCGGGACAACTCTTACGCCCAGCTCCCTGTAGTTTTTTTTCAGCCTGATCTTATCATGAAATTCAAAAGGGCCTGTTTCAATGACTTCCATTTCCTGTAAAGGGAAATAAAGGATTACAGCTTTCTTAATCCACTGTTTTACCTGCCATCCCTTTTTTGAGGGTACTGCCACTCTCTCCCTGCCTGTGTCAAGAAGCTCGATTACTTCCCTTATAGCACTTATGGTTGTTTTATCATTTAATAAATCCCTGTTCTCCCAGGCCTTTTCTATAACTTCTTTCAGCTCTTTCATTCTCAGATGTTTTGTTTAACAAATGTAAACAGATAATTTGAAAGTTATATTGTTGAAAAGTGTAATCATTTAATCGGAAACGATTCAACAGATTAACGATTCAATAATTCAATAAATATTATACAGCATATTATAATTTCTTAGAAAGTTTATCTTTGTAAGAACTACAGGATTATATCCGCCTTGGTAACGTTAAGAAGCAAAAATATTAACCTAAATACTATTATTATGAAAAGATTATTCTTATTGTTCAGCCTCCTGGCAATGGTTCTGTCCTTATCATTCGGACAAGAAGGGCTTAAATACCAGAAACCACCTGAAGATATCGTAAAGATAATGACGGCAAAACCTACTCCTTCAGTGAATATAAGTCCTGATGGGAATACTGTCATACTTACTGAGAGGCCCGGAATGCCTTCTATTGATGATCTTTCGAGGGAAGAACTTCGTATTGGCGGGCTCAGGATAGACCCTGCTGTTAACGGGCCAAGCAGACGGTCATATGCAACGGGCATTTCCCTCATGAATATTGATGGTACAGGAAAGCGGATTATTAAAGGATTACCCGAAAACCTTAAACTGGGAGCTCTTTCATGGTCAAATGATGGTAAATATTTCGCTTTTACCAATACGACTGCCAACAATATAGAATTATGGCTTGGGGATATTGAATCCATGGAGGTTAAGAAAATAGATGATAACCTTAATACGGTAATTGGTTATGGTGGGTTCAGATGGTTGCCTGATAACAAAAGTATTATATACAGAACTGTAATACCGGGAAGAGGGGAATGTCCTGAACCTTCAGCGGTGCCTGAAGGTCCTGTTGTTCAGGAAAACCTCGGTAAAAAAGGTGCTGCCCGGACTTTCCAGGATTTACTTGAGAATCCTGTTGATGAAGCAATATTTGCATATTATACAGGCTCGGTCATAAAAATATGGAATGGATCAACTACAGAACAAATAGGTAAACCAGCAATATATGGATCTGTTAATCCCTCACCGGATGGTAAGTATTTACTGGTTCAAACCGTCGAAAGACCTTTCTCTTACAGCGTACCGTACTATTACTTTCCTTCTACAGTAGCTATATGGGATATGGACGGGAACATGGTTAAGAAATTGGCTGAGCTGCCTTTAAAAGAAAACCTGCCCAGGGGATATGATATGACATTTCCTGAACCTTCAGGATTCTCCTGGAGGAACGACAGGCCTTCAACAGTACTATGGATTGAACATCTTGATGGTGGTGACTTTAACAAGGAAATGGAGTACCATGACCAGGTATTTATCCTGGGTGCACCTTTTGAAGGCGAACCTATAGAATATGTATCTACAAAACTGAGATTTGGGGGTATTACCTGGGGTAATGATGATGTGGCGATACTGAGAGAAAGATCAAGAAAGGAAAGGCTCAATGTGCAGTATATGTTTGATCCTGATGACCCTATGGGGACAAAAAAAGAGATATTCAGGCTGCAGTCGGAGGACAGGTATAATAATCCTGGTAGTTTTGCAACCACTGAAAATGAATACGGGCAGAGAGTTCTTCTTTTTGCTGACAGGGGAAGATCACTATACCTGAGTGGCAGGGGAGCATCACCCGAAGGCGATCGTCCTTTTATTGATAAATACAGGATTAAAGATGGTTCTACAACCAGGCTGTGGAGGTCAGAAGCCCCATATTATGAAAGTGTTGCTGATATGATTCCCGGTAAAGACAACCTGGTTATCACTTCAAGGGAGTCAGTGGATATGCCACCGAATTACTTTATTCGGAACCTGAAGAATGGTCAACTTACCCAGATAACAAATTTTGAGAATCCCTACCCACAGCTTGTAGGAGTAAGTAAAAAGCTTGTAAAATATAAGAGGGATGATGGTCTGGACCTGTCGTTTGAACTATACCTTCCCAAAGGATATGATAAGGAGAAAGTCGGGCCACTGCCTGCAATTTTATGGGCATACCCCCGCGAGTATAAAAGCCCTGATGCTGCAGGACAGGTATCCGGTTCACCATACAGGTTTATCAGGGTGAGTCCCTCATCCATCCTGGTATTTGTTACTCAGGGGTATGCAGTGATGAATAATGCTGCTTTCCCTATTGTTGGCGAAGGCGACAAGGAACCGAATGATAATTTCAGAGAGCAGCTGGTGGCTAACGGTAAAGCTGCCATAGACAAAGGAGTGGAGATGGGTGTTGTTGATCCTGAAAGGGTAGCTGTGGGTGGACATTCATACGGTGCCTTCATGACAGCCAACCTGCTTGCACATTCACGCCTTTTTGCGGCCGGTGTTGCAAAAAGTGGTGCTTATAACCGTACACTGACACCCTTTGGTTTCCAGAATGAAAGACGCTCATTCTGGGAAGCACCTGACCTGTACTTCTATATGTCACCATTTATGCATGCAGAGAAGGTTAAGGATCCTATACTGCTGATTCATGGTCAGGCTGATAATAACAGCGGCACCTTTCCCCTGCAGAGCGAGAGGTATTATGCTGCTCTTAAAGGTCACGGCGCTACGGTCAGACTGGTGATGCTGCCAAAGGAAAGCCATGGATATAGTTCGGCCGAATCACTGATGCATATGCAGTGGGAAACATACAGATGGCTTGAGAAATATGTGAAGAATAAGTAATTGTTGAACAGGGGTGTTTAATTGTGTAAGATAATTACTGAAGATTTCAGCCGGGGACAACAAATCAACAACCCGATTCAACCTTTAACAATTTAACAATTCAACAATTCAACAATTCAACAAATATTCAGACATGTTAATATTTGGATATTCTTTATTATCGTATGACTTGTATATATCAAAAAGTCAGATACTTTTGCATAATTAATAAATTCGAGCTTTAAATTTAGCATAACATAAAACTTAATACATATGATTAGCAATTTATTCTGGATAGTTCCTGTTGCTTCAGTTACCGCGTTGCTTTTTGCCTGGATTTTCTTCAAGGGTATGATGAGAAAATCAGAAGGTACTGATAAGATGAAAGAGATAGCATTGTATGTCAGGGAAGGTGCAATGGCTTATATTAAGAGGCAATACAGGGTTGTAGCAATAGTATTTGTATTTCTGGTTATATTTCTTACCATTCTGGCACAGCTTGGGGTACAGAACCCATTTGTCCCGGTAGCATTCCTTACCGGGGGATTTTTTTCTGGTCTCTGTGGTTACCTTGGTATGCGTACGGCAACTTATGCTTCTGCCCGTACAACCCACGGGGCATCTCATTCGCTCAACCAGGGTTTAAAAATAGCTTTTCGTAGTGGAGCTGTTATGGGTCTGATTGTTGTGGGATTTGGCCTTCTAGATATTTCAGCCTGGTTTCTGATACTTACAAAAGCTGTATTTACTCCTGAGAATATGGAACATGGTCTTCAATGGCTTGGTCTGACTTTTGTTCACGAAGGGACAACGGAACACCAGAAAATGGTTGAGATAACTACCACGATGCTTACCTTTGGTATGGGAGCATCCACCCAGGCTCTCTTTGCCCGTGTTGGCGGAGGTATTTACACAAAGGCTGCAGATGTTGGTGCCGATCTTGTTGGTAAGATTGAAGCGGGTATTCCTGAAGATGATCCGCGTAATCCTGCAACCATAGCTGATAATGTAGGTGATAATGTAGGTGATGTTGCAGGTATGGGTGCCGACCTATATGAATCATATGCAGGATCTATTCTGGCTACTGCTGCCCTTGGTGCGGCCCTGCCTTCATTGTCAAATGATGCGCAGGTAAAGGCCATAATAGCACCAATGATAGTGGCTGCTGTAGGTATAATATTGTCTATAGCAGGGATCTACATGGTTAGGTCAAAGGAATCGGCAACACAGAAGAATCTTCTTCATGCCCTCCTTCTGGGAACAGGAGGCAGTTCAGTGTTGATAATTGCTGTCATGGCCATTCTGGCATGGACAAACTGGATTACCTGGGGTGTTTTTGGATCTGTGATAGCAGGACTTCTTGCAGGTGTAATAATAGGGCAGAGCACCGAATATTTTACTTCCGATGAGTACAAACCTACCCGGGGCATAGCCAGGCAAACCCAGCAGGGGCCGGCCACCACTATTATTGATGGTATTGCAGTGGGAATGTATTCAACATGGATACCGGTGGTAACTATAGTATTGGGTATTATTGCTGCTTTTGCATTTGCAGGAGGGTTTGCAAATTTTGCCGATGGGGTTTACGGTATAGGCTTTGCCGCCGTAGGTATGTTATCTACCCTTGGTATTACACTGGCAACTGATGCTTTTGGCCCTATAGCTGATAATGCCGGTGGTAATGCTGAAATGTCGGCTTTACCTCATGAGGTAAGGGAAAGAACAGATGCTCTTGATATGCTTGGTAATACCACTGCTGCTACAGGCAAAGGATTTGCTATAGGCTCAGCTGCATTAACGGCAATGGCCTTACTTGCAGCATATATGGAAGAAGTTAGGTTATGGCTGGGCAAACTGGCCAATCAGAGTATTGAAGGGTTTAAACAGATTGGTGATATATTGTTCTATACTGATTCAGTACCTGTGATTGAAGAAGGTCAGAAAGCTGTTCAGGTTGCTTCAGCTCATATCGATGACTTTGTATCTGCATATGGCCTGTCACTGTTCAATCCACTGTTACTTGGGGGTATATTCCTGGGTGCCATGATGACTTTTGTTTTCTGTGCAATGACAATGAAAGCTGTGGGGCGTGCTGCAGGTTCAATGGTTGATGAAGTAAGACGACAGTTTAAAGAGATACCTGGTATTATGGAAGGAAAGGCTACACCTGAATATGCTAAATGTGTTGCTATTTCAACAAAAGGAGCACAGAGGGAAATGATCCTTCCTTCAATGCTGGCTATTATAGTGCCTATTGCCGTGGGTGTAATACTGGGCGTGGCAGGTGTTGTGGGCCTGCTCGTCGGGGGACTAACAACAGGGTTTACACTGGCTGTCATGCTGAATAATGCCGGAGGAGCATGGGATAATGCTAAAAAATATATAGAAAAAGGCAATTACGGTGGTAAAGGCAGTGATTCACATCATGCAGGTGTTGTAGGCGATACAGTAGGTGATCCCTTTAAAGATACATCAGGGCCATCACTTAATATACTTATCAAGCTAATGACAATGGTATCTGTTGTAATGGCCGGACTGACTGTTGCATACAGTATCTTATAATTAAACTGAATGAATGAACTGACTATTCCCGGACTACCTGATATAGAAAGTGCTTATGAAAGAATAAAGCCTTATGTGCATAAAACACCCGTATATACTTCGTCCGGGTTGAATGAAATTTTTGGGGCCCGGCTTTATTTTAAATGTGAGAATTTTCAAAAGGTAGGAGCATTCAAATTCAGGGGAGCCACCAATGCAGTATTTTTATTGAGTGAACAGGATATAAGCAGTGGGCTGATAACACATTCATCAGGTAACCATGCAGCTGCTCTTGCTCTTGCTGCCAGGATGCGCGGAGCAAAAGCTTATATCGTGATGCCTTACAATTCACCAAGGGTAAAAAAAAGAGCAGTTGCCGGTTATGGAGCTGAAATAAGATACTGTGAACCTGATCTTAAGGCAAGGGAAGATACAACCAGTGAAATAATCAAACAAACAGGAGCAACCTTTATCCATGCTTATGATAACTATTATGTTATATGTGGACAGGGAACAACGGGTTATGAGCTGATAAGTGATTATCCCGACCTGGATGTGGTTATCGGACCTGTGGGAGGTGGTGGGTTGATGAGCGGCATAGCAATAGCCGTAAAAGGACTGAAGCCTGACATAAAGGTGCTTGGTGCTGAGCCACTTGGAGCTGACGATGCATACAGATCATTGAAGTCGGGTAAGCATATTCCACATCATAATCCTGATACAATAGCTGATGGATTGCTTACAACTTTGAGCAAAAGGACATTTACAATCTTAAGTGAAAAACTGGATGATATCTTCACTGTATCCGAAGGCAGTATTATCAAATGTATGCAGCTTATATGGGAAAGGATGAAAATAATCGTTGAACCATCATCTGCTGTAAGCCTTGCTGTCGTATCAGAAAACCCGGGTATCTTTAAAGGCCTTAAGGTTGGGCTGATATTGTCAGGAGGCAATGTTGACCTGAAGAATCTACCCTTTTAATCGCTTATCCTGAAATAAGCTTTCACGGGGTAATGATCTGAGTATTTTATCCTGTCAGTTTCATAGCCGCTTGAAATAATCCTGCTGTCAAAAAGGATATAGTCTATACGGTTGGGAGGGTATTTACCTTTATAGGTAAACCCGGCACCACTGCCCGATTCAACAAATGCATCCTTTAATCCTTTTCTTATCTTTCTGTAAGTATAGGATATGGGAGTGTCATTAAAATCACCACACACAATAACAGGGTAAGGGGATGAGTTGATATGATCCTTAACAATACAGGCCTGCTGTCCCCGTTGTGCGAATCCCTTCTTCAAGGAAAAGGAGAGATTCCTTAAATCCTTCATCGTATCATTTTGGTCTCCGTTATATATTTCTTCCAGGAAAGATTTCTCCATGCGCCTGAGTTTAAATGACTGCAGGTGATTATTATATACCCTGAAGGTGTCAGCTGCAATTAATATGTCGGTGTATATTGACAGACTTCCGGAATTAGGATGAAGAATATCACCGCTGCCTACGATGGGGAACTTTGTCAACGTCACTATACCATATTGGCGATCATCTTTTATGGTTACAAATTTTGTGTGGACATAATAATTCTTATTGACCGGTTTTATAAAATCTTTTTTCATTTCCGAAACAGGGCCATTAATATAAAACTCCTGTAAACATAAAATATCGGGATTATTAGATCGCAGGTAATTAATAATGTCCTGCTCACTGTTACTTTCACTGTCGTAATGATTAAAGAGCCTGATATTGTATGTCAGAAGCTTAAAATCATATTCACCTGTTTCATTATTTCTTAACCGTATATAGTTGTTGAAATGATTCAAACCGATAATTATTACAAGGGCTGAAATAATTATTTCCCACCTGAAATTAAGAGCCCAGATAATTATAAAAATAACATTAACCAGCAATAAGTAGGGGTATGCAAGCCCAAAGAAAGCAGGAAAAGCAATTTTTACCGGGCTAATAACAACAGATGAATATGCTATCAATAAAGAAAGTGCAACAAGGATGTTAAGGGGGAATAATATTTTTCTAGTTACTTTTTTCAATGTTTATATAATTACTGGCTGGATAGGGTTTATTTCTGGCTTTCCTTAAACAGTATTTCCTTTTCTTCTTTAGTAAGGCTGTCATACCCTCCTTTAGATATTTTTTCAAGTATCCTGTTTATCTGCTCATGGTGGTCGGTTTTCATTTTGTTATACTCTATATCGGTCATAGGTTTTTTGTAGGATACTTTCATCTTCTTACGTGGTTTGAACCAGGTTGCAATTCCATCAATGATGTTGCTAACCCATTTTCCGGTGTCTTTACCTTGTTTGTACCTGATGGCATAAATATAACCAAAGATAGCGCCACCTATATGAGCTATTTTACCTCCTGTATTAACTGAAAAATCAAAGATAGATGTAAGCAGAAAAATGCCAAGGGCTATATATTTTATCTTTACTCGTCCTATAAGGAAGAGGTGTACTGAATAATCAGGAACATAGGCTGCTGTTGCCACAACTATTGCTATAACAGATGCTGAAGCCCCGAGAGCGATAGAAACATGTATAACCTCGGAGAAGGCTGGGAATATATTGAATGATAATATATAAAGCAGGGCACCTGAAAGTCCTCCAAGGATATAAACCGAGACAATCTTTTTCTGATCAAAATAATCACTGAAGATCCTTCCAAACCAGTAAAGCCATAACATGTTAAAAAGAAGATGAAAGAATCCTTCATGAAGGAACATATAGGTCAGGATAGTCCATGGCCTGATTAATAGGTTTGAAGATGAAGCGGGTACAGCAAGAAATTCGACTACTGAAGAAGATATGGAAGGGTTATTGGAAAGTACCGATATTATTTGAAGCACAGCCATTACGATAAAGACAGCTGCATTAATATAAATCAGCTTCAACAGGTTTGTCCCTTTCCTGAATTGATCTTTCAGATCGCCTATAATCGTCATCAGTAAAGAGTATTAGTTGTTTTTTTCCATATTCTTATCAGGATGTATCCAAAAATCATACCGCCCAGGTGTGCAGCATGTGCTATATTACTTCCGGGCTGAGTGATTGCAAGGTAAAGTTCGAGGCCTCCGTAAATTATTACCAGCCATTTGGCCTTAATGGGTATAGGAGGGAAGAGAAGCATAAGCTGGGTATTGGGGAATAGAACACCAAAGGCAAGCAATATACCGAACACTGCTCCTGAAGCACCGACAGTAGGGATATTTAACAAGACGTTTACCTGTTGCATATCAGGATCAGTGAAAATCCTGCCGCTCCGCATTATTTCAGATCCTCTCTCAAGAACCATCTGCAGCTGTTCGGGGCTGATATTACCAACCAGCCTGGCATATTGTATACCTATTACTGCTTCATGGGTTAGAGCTGCACCCAGACCACTCACAAAATAATATATAAAGAAACGTTTCGGACCCCATACCGACTCAAGCACGCGGCCAAACATAAAAAGGGCAAACATATTAAAAAAGAGGTGAGCAAAGCCACCGTGCATAAACATATGCGTAATTACCTGGTAAGGTTTGAACTGTGCCGATTTGGGGAAATAGAGTCCGAGTGCCCCATTAAGATCTATATTAAAGACACCAGCAGCGGTATAAAGAGCAAGAAGCATTAACACATTTATCAGTATAAGGTTCTTTACCACTGGTGGTATACCTGAAAATCCTCTGCCAAAAGTATACATATATTATTTCCGTTATACAGTTGTTTTTTTGATATAACAATAGTCAAGCCAAAATAGTTAATAATAAATTAAATCCGACATATTGTCATCTCTTTAATCTGTTATTTACTCATTTAGTTGAATGGTTCTCCTGATCTGCGCTATCTTCTTTTTACTTCAATCTTTTTTCCAGTTCCTCCAGGTTAATGATACTTATTATTGTCTTGCCCGTGGGTGAGTAGTTTGGGTTTTTAGACTGGAATAATTTATTTACAAGTCCGGTTATTTCTGGCATTTCAAGTGTCCTGCCGTATGGAACTGCGGCTGCTCTTGACATACAAATTGCAATTTTCTCCCTGTTACTTTCCCCGGGTTTTTTTTCTGTTGACTTGTATTGTTCAAGAATTATCTCGAGCATTTCCCTGGGATCCTCATTCATGCTGTCAGAAGGTTGTGAATTAATTGATATTGTATTATTTCCAAGATAGCGTATGTCGAGGCCACAATATTTTATTTCTTCTTCGATTTCCGAAAGCAGAGCAATGTCTGCCTGATCTAATTCAAGTGTTTTAGGGAAAAGGCTTTTTTGTGCCACAACAGAATCATTCTGGAGCGCATTTATAAATTTTTCATAAAGTATTCTCTCGTGGGCTCTTTTCTGGTCGATAACCATAAGCCCTAACTTAACCGAGCATACGATATATTTATTTCTTACCTGGAATATTTTTTCATGTATTATTAGGTCTGTTCCATCATTATCATCCTTTTTTTGTCCGAGGATAATTTGTTCTGAAGAAGATCCTTCCATACCAGCATACAGTTTTTCCCAGCCTGAAAGGTTAGAATCTCTTTCTTTCCGGTATGTTTTCTTCAAATCATTATAGTTCTCTTCATCACGGAAGGGGTTAAAACCGGTATTGATGTCAATAACTGGCATTTTAGCGGGCCCTTTGCCGGATGGAGGGATATCAATTATCCCTTCATTTTCAAAATCAAGAGATGGGACAATATTGAATTTACCGAGGCTCTCCCTTACTGATGCATTTAAAATCTGCCATATAATCCTTTCATTCTCAAATTTTATCTCTGTTTTTGTAGGGTGTATATTTACATCTATGGTTGATGGGTCGGCGTTCATGAAGATAAAGTATGCAGGGACAGACTCGGGTTGGAGGATTTTTTCATATGCTTTCATTATTGCCTTATGCAGGTATGCATGGCGCATATATCTGTTGTTGATGAAAAAAAACTGCTCTCCGTAAGTTTTCCTTGCATTTTCAGGTTTCCCGATGAATCCGCTGATTTTAACCAGGCTGGTTTCCGTATTTATACTGATGAGGTTCTGGTTCATGCTTTTGCCGAAAACAGCAATTATCCTCTGTCTTTCGTTTGATGGAGGCAGGTTGAATATCTCTTTATCATTATGGTGTAATGAAAACCTGGTACCGGGATGGGCTATGACTACTCTCTGAAACTCATTAATAATATGCCGCATTTCGGTAGATGCAGTCTTAAGGAATTTCCTTCTGGCTGGGACATTATAAAAGAGATTTTTTACGGCAATATTTGAGCCGGGTGCACAGCTTACAGGCTCCTGGAGCTCAACCTTTGAGCCATTTATTTTTAATAAAGTGCCTATATCATTGTCATGCTGTCGTGTTTTCATTTCAACCATAGCCACAGCAGCTATTGAAGCCAGGGCTTCACCCCTGAATCCCTTGGTGCTTATGGCAAAAAGGTCTTCGGCAGTATTTATTTTCGAAGTTGCATGACGCTCAAAACTAAGCCTGCAATCGGTCTCAGACATACCAATACCATTGTCAATTACCTGGACAAGAGAACTTCCGGCATCCTTGATTATTACCCTGATATTTTTACTGTCAGCATCAACCGAGTTTTCCATCAGTTCCTTAACCAGTGAAGCAGGTCTTTGTATAACTTCACCTGCTGCTATCTGGTTTGCTACAGAGTCTGGAAGAAGCTTGATTATGTCTGGCATTAAAAATAGGGTTTAGAGGTAGAAGAATACATAAGCAATGAGGAAAAGAACCAGGGCAATAACAATCACACGGATCAATGTGTACCTCTGCACTCTTGTTTTGTTCTGCCGAAAATAATTACTCATAGATCCACGTGTTATCCTTGGAATATATTCTCCATCGCTTTCTTCTTTTATTCCCATCTCAGCTTTTATCCGGCGCTCTCTTTCCTCCCTCATTTCCTTCTCAGAGTCATAATACATGGGAGTGTAATTAAAACCCCGTGGCTTAAATTGCTTGAAAAAGCTTGGTATTCCGGCCATGGTAAATATTTTTTGCAAAGATACTAATTATCCCCCAGTCTTTCAATTAAGCTTTGAACCACAATGCTTGCAATATTCTGCATCCTCATCATGATCTTCGGCCATGCAAGCCGGACATGTCTGGATACTGGTTTTTTTGTCGCGGATAAGTTTTTGCTGATAGTTCATCTCGGCACTTACAATACCTGTGGGCACTGCAATTATTGCATAACCTGTCAGCATGGTAAGGCTGGCAATAAACTGCCCCAGGGATGTTGCCGGTGCTATATCACCATATCCTACAGTTGTAATGGTAACAATAGTCCAGTATATTCCCCTGGGTATGCTGGTAAAACCATTTGCCGATCCTTCCACAAGGTACATAACTGTACCTATGATAATAATTATTGTTGTAACGGCCACGATGAATACCCCGATCTTGGCTTTGCTGGCAGCCAGTGAGCGGTTTATAACTGTACCGGCAGTTGTGTATCGTGAGAGCTTAAAAACCCTGAATATTCTCAAAAGGCGTAAAGCCCTTATTACCAGCAGGCTTGACCCACCTGAAAATATCAGGCCGAGGTAGGTGGGTAAGGTGGCAAGAAGGTCAATTATGCCGTAAAAACTAAAAATATACCTCACAGGTCTCCTGACAATAAAAATCCTTAGAAAATATTCAATGGTAAAAAAGATGGTAATAACCCATTCAATGATCATAAAGGTTGAATGGCCTCTGGCATTGATCTCGGGTACAGAATCAAGGATAACAGCTACTATACTAACTATTATCGCTGTAATAAGCAGTTCATCAAAGACCTTTCCGGCCCTGGTATCCGCTTTAAAGATAATTTCATATAATCGTTCCTTCGTTTTTCCCATGGTATGTCATGAATATTAATTATTGTATCAAAGATAGGAAACTGTACTGGTATAATGATTGGAATAATGCCTGCCTGCCGTCAGGCAGGGAATGATGGAATAATGGATTAATGGGATTACCGGCCAGGATCCCCCTTAGAACAGAGCCCCGCGCCAGCGGAGGTAGAGCCTTAGCCTATATTTACTATCTTTGCAAAAACTGCTAAACCATGAGAAAAATACTCCCTCTTTTCATTTTGCTGGCTGCCTTAGTACATTCATGCAGATCAGATAACTCTACCGAACTCAAGGTGCTTACTCTCAACATACGTTATGACAATCCATCTGATGCTCCAAATGACTGGCCTTCCCGTAAAGATTTTGTTGTCTCTTTTCTCAAAGATGAAGCACCTGATATATTTGGTTTGCAGGAAGTATTATGGCACCAGTATGAGTATATTGATTCATTGATGGAGGGCTATAAATCCATAGGTATGGGAAGGGATGATGGAGGACAGAAGGGAGAAATGACACCTGTATTTTTCAGGAAAGACAGGTTTTGTACTCTCAGTTATGGCACATTCTGGTTATCCGAAACACCTGGTATAATAGGCAGTAAAGGCTGGGGTGCTGTTTTGCCACGAATTGTAACATGGGTAGAACTGGAAGATAGAGAATCATCAGACAGGTTCTTCTTTTTCAATACTCACTTCAGTCATATGTCAGATTCAGCAAGGCTGATGAGTTCGTTGAAGGTTATTGAACAGGTCGGGGATATCGCCGGGGATTCACCGTTTATCATTACAGGCGATTTTAATATGCTTCCCGAAAGCAAAGCCTACGCTAAACTGACGGGAGAAGGCACTCCGGATGCTTTAATTATTGATTCCTATGGTATTAGTGAAAATGATTCCACAGGACTGGATTATACCTTTAACGGTTTCAGGGACGAGAAGGGGGAAAGACGAATTGATTATATTTTTGTGAGCAAGGGTGTGGCGGTGATGAAACATACAACAGAGAGCCCTAAACAGGGAGATCTTTTTATTTCAGACCACTGGCCGGTAATTGCTACAATCAGTATTCCATCGGTCCAATAATCACATCACCCTGGCTTTCTTGAAAGGGGAATCAGTGTCAAACAGTTTTCCGGTAGCGCCAGATAGCAAGTGAGATAGTGGCAATACCTATTATAATTATTCCCCTGACATCTTGAAATACATCAGCAAATCCCGATCCTTTTAGCATAACCATTCTTATTACCCTCATGAAATATGCGGTGGGATTGATGATATTAAACCTCCTTGCCCATAGGGGCATGCTTTCCTCCGGGGTAAAGATACCACTCATCAGTACAAAAATCATCAGTACAAAAAATACAACAAATAAATACTGCTGCTGGGTAGAGGACAGGGTTGAAAGGAATAAGGCAAGCCCCAGGACAGCTATAAGGTAAAAAGCCGCAAACAGGAATAACATTGCTATACTGCCATTGAAAGGGATGTTAAAAAGTATCTTTCCCAGTACCAGACCAAAAGCGAGATCTACAAGACCAATTACCAGGAAGGGTACCAGCTTGGCCGTTATGAACTGGTATTTCCTGATGGGAGTTACATTAAGCTGCTCTATGGTACCTATCTCCTTTTCCCTGACCACATTCAGCCCGGCGAGCAGCAGGCCTATGGCAGTAACCAGTATTACAAGAATACCCGGAAGCATGTAATATTTATAGTTTAATGAGGGATTATACCAGAAACGATTAGTTGTTTCTATCAATGATAACCTGCCGGGAGTATTTGATTGCATGCTACGGACTTTAAGCTCAGAGTTATAATCCTGTAATATACCCCTCATATATGCCCATGCCAGTTGAGCAGATGTAGCATTTATTGCATTGGCCACAACCATTAACTTTTCTTTTTCTTCCCTTACCACATTCCTTCCAAAATTTTCGGGGATATGTAATATCATGTCACATTTATCAGCATGCAGCATATCATCAGCTTCCTTTTCATCGAAAGTCGTATGCTTGAGCAGGAAAAAATCCGAACCCTGTAGTTTGGAGATCAGCTGCCTGGATTCTGCTGACATATCCATATCTACAATACAGAGCTCAATGTTTTTTATCTCGAATGTGACAGCCGGCACAAGGATCACTATCTGTACTATAGGTATACCAAATATTGCTTTGCTCAGGAATTTATTCCTGAATATCTGGATGAATTCTTTACGTATAAGGTATAATATTGTTCTCATCTTATTCCAGTCTCTTTTTAAACTTCAGGGTGCTGATGGTTATAAAGACAAGTGTCATGATGAACAGTATAAGTGTTTCCTTCCACACAAATGTGAACCCTGTTCCCTTTATCATGATGTCTTTTATAATTGTTACAAACCACCGGGGCGGGATGATCATGCTCAACCAGCTGTATATACCCGGCATATATTCAACAGGGAATATAAAACCTGACAGTATGATTGTTGGTAGCATAAGCCCCAGCAGGGATGTGAACATAGCCTGTTGCATGGTCTTTGACATAGTGGATATCATAATACCAAGAGATAAACCAAGCATTATGTATAACATACTTTCGAGCATTAACAATACCAGGCTTCCTTTAATTGGTATATCAAAAACCAGCCAGGAGAGGAATAGTATTATTATTAAGTCAATAAGCGAGAGTATGAAATATGGCGTTACCTTACCCAGGATAATATGTATTGGCTTAAGAGGGCTGACCAGCAGTACCTCCATTGTCCCGAATTCCTTTTCCCGTGTTATTGCTACCGAGGTCATCAGAGCGCAGATCAGTACCAGAATGATAGTTATAACACCCGGAACAAACATATACTGGCTCTCCAGGTTAGGATTGTAATACATCTTTATTTCAGGTTCTATGACCAGGGCTCCTTCAGCCATGGCCCCGTTATAATCTATCATATAGTCGCTAATAATAGCCCTTGTGTAGCTGGTTACCAGGTTTGCTACATTAGGCTCTGATCCATCAGCTATTATTTCAATATTTGCAGATCCTTCATTCAGCAATCTTTTACCAAAGTTATCTTCAAAGATGAGCACAGCCTTTATGTCTCCCTTTTTAAAGGCAGGGTCGATTTGAGCCCCTGACTCAAGGCTCTGTTTAAGTATAAAAAAGTCAGATGATTCAAGTCTGGAAACAAGGCCGGTGCTTATTTCATCTTTAGACCTGTCGAGAACTGCAATACCTGCATTCTTGATATCAGTCCTGACTGCAAAACCAAAAATGAGTATCTGTGCTGCCGGTATACCAAACAGAATCACCAGGGTACGGATATCCCTGAAAATATGCATAAACTCTTTTTTCACAAATCCTAAAAACCTGTTCATGACTCAATTATTATTTGGACTGTAATTAGATGGTCTTGCAATCTTCACAAATACATCCTGAACAGATGAAGCCCCGTATCTTTTTTTCAATTCATCAGGACTGTCAATAGCTACTATCCGGCCCTCACTCATTATGCTCACCCTGTCACAATATTCGGCTTCGTCCATATAATGCGTTGTAACAAAAACAGTTATACCATCGGATGAAGCTTTATATATCATTTCCCAGAACTGTCTTCGGGTAATTGGATCAACCCCTCCGGTAGGTTCATCAAGGAATACTATATCAGGATCATGTAATATTGCAACGGCAAATGCCAGCTTCTGCCTCATACCAAGGGGAAGGCTGCCAATTATGTTCTTACGGTAGGAGGTAAAATTAAGCGATTCCAGCAGTGTAGATGCTCTGTTTTCAATTATCTTCTTTGACAATCCGTAAATGCCACCATACAGCATTATGTTTTCAGCAACGGTGAGGTCTTCATAGAGTGAAAACTTCTGGCACATATAGCCAATATGTTTTTTCACTTTTTCAGCATGCCTGTATATATCTAATCCTGCCACCCTGACATCACCTGAGCTGGGTTTTGAAAGACCAGATAATATACGCAGGGCAGTTGTCTTCCCTGCACCATTTGCACCCAGGAAACCAAAGATCTCTCCCCTGTAAACATCAAAGCTCAGATTGTCATTGGCTACGAATGACCCGAACTTTTTTACCAGGTTTTTTACTTCTATTACTTTTTCAGAGGTCATAATCTGCTGTGCTCATTAGTTCAAGAAAAATATCTTCAATACAGGGCTCAATCTCCCGGATCCTCAATCCCCGGTGCCCATCTTTTTCAAGAAGTGTTGTTATTCTGCTGTCGTACCTGTCATCAGTAAAGGTTATATGAACAGAGTCACCGAAGGGATTGACAGTGTCAACAGAATCATAAGATCTAAGATCCTGTATCAGCTTGAATTTGTCGATACTGGTTACAGCATATATTTTTTTCCTGAATCCTTCGATAATACTTCCGGGCTTGTCAATATCGAGCATATATCCTTTTTGTATTAGTGCCACCCGGTCGCAAAGTACAGCCTCGTCCATATAAGGTGTTGATACAAGTATAGTGATCCCTTCGCCCTGGAGTGTCTTCAGCATTTCCCAGAATTCAGTCCTTGACAGGGCATCAACACCTGTTGTTGGCTCATCCAGGATTATCAGATCAGGGGCATGTATCAGTGCGCAGCAAAGGGCAAGTTTCTGTTTCATTCCTCCGGATAATTTACCCGCCAACCTCGATTTGAAAGGCTCTATATGGGAATA
>DOZA01000053.1 GCA_003518245.1 Bacteroidales bacterium
GACTGAGTGACTGACGAAGGGCTAAGGCAAAGAGTAAAGAGCACAGTTGGTAATGTTGATTTGTTAATTTGTGCCAAAAACCCTCAACCCCTTCTCAACATCTCAACACCTAAACAATGCCAATTTAACAACTCAACAACCCGACTCAACGATTACACGATTAAACAGTTCAACAGTTAGAAGCAGGGCACAGGGCACAGGGCAAGACCCGTGCCCCTTGCCCCCTCTGCCCCCTGCCTTTCGTCGTTTGTCGTTCGTCCCGAAAATGCAAGCATTTTCGAGGATCCTCGAAAAACAATCAAATCAAAGATTTGTGTTTTTCGGGATCGTTCGTCGTTAGTCATTCGTCGTTTGTCGCTTATCACTTGTCTCAAATTATTTTTGTACTTTTCTGACTTCATAATTAAAAAAAATGCAACACCCCGGATATAACTTTTCAGATCCCGACGAAGTATATGTATTACCTGCTAGCCTGAAGGAAATATCAGGTATTACCGTAAGAGATGATAATACTATTGCCTGTATACATGATGAATATGAAACAATTTATATATATGATATAAAGAAAAACAGGATAATCAGGGAACTAACTGTGGGTGGTATAGGTGATTTTGAGGGACTTGCCAGGGTAAACAGTACTTTATTTATCCTTAGAAGTGATGGTCTATTGTCTGAAATCATGAATTATGAATCGGCTGATTTTACTAAAGCAGTTTATGATACAGGGGTACCATGGAAGGATAATGAAGGATTATGCTATGATCGTTATGAGAACAGGTTGCTGATAGGACCAAAATCAATACCGGGTAAAAAGTCGCCTGAAAGAGGTTTCAGGTTTATTTACGGCTTCAATCTGGATTCGAAAAAGCTGGATAAAAATCCTGCATTCGTTTTTGATATGTCTGTAATTGAGAAATTTGCCGACAAAAACAATATAGAAAAACCATTAAAACATAATAAGCCAAACATCAAATTCCGTATTTCAGCACTTGGTATTCATCCCCTTACAGACTTATTATATATAGTTTCGGCCAGGGACAGCCTGTTGTTTATTTTCGATAGAAATGGTAACATTAAGCATATTGTAAAGCTGGACAGAAAATTCTTCTGGCAACCCGAGGGTATTACATTTATGAAGAATGGGGATATGTTAATCTCAAATGAAGGTAAAAAGAAGAAGAAAAAACCTCCCACCCTGGTCAGATTTAATCACACTAAATTTTAAAAGATAATTTATATATTTAAATATCAATATTTTATTTGATTTTCAGTATGTGGAAACCTGTTATTATTATCATTTTATTTTTTTCTTCACATGCTCTTATTGCACAGGACTGGAAGCAGTATCCTTATGAACCGGGAGGGAGTTTGATTTTTTTTCCTTCTGATGAGGGCAGACACCCTGATGAACCGGTAGAGTGGTGGTATACAACGGGCCATCTGACTGGTGAAACAACAGGCAGGACATACAGTTTTATGCTGAGCTATTTCTACAGCCCTGTAAGCAGCTTTGATGGATTCAGGATATTCAATATTTGTGATGATGAATCAGGTATGTTCTTTACTGATACCAAACCATTGGTGTATTCAACCCTTTCAACTGACAGTTTGAACATTGTTGCAGATCTGTATAATGCCGGAACCGAGCACTGGCATAATATGGTTGATACATATGGATCAGCGATACCTTTCACTTATGTATTATCTGCTGAAAGCCAGGGTGCATCAATAAACCTGGAGTATGATGCTTTTAAACCACCACTGATACTTGCTGACAGCGGCCTCCTCGACCAGGGTCCTGAAGCATATACATATTATTATTCACTGACAGGCATTGATGTTACAGGTACGGTAAATTTTAACGGGACAGCTGAAAATGTAAACGGTTCTGCATGGATTGACAAGCAGTATGGTACGGTTAATCCTTCGGAGGGACTTGAATATGAATGGTTCAGTATACAGCTATCAAATGGAATGGATATAAACCTGAATAATATTTTTACAGCAGATAATGATGTGCCTGAAACTCTCAAATATCGGTTACTCTGTGCTTATGTTGATGAACAAAACAGGTTTACAACCTCATCTTTCAATATTGAGCGTCTTAAATATAATTATACCGTGGATAGAATGAGATGTTATTCCGGTAAATGGAGATTGACATGCAGTGAGCACAATATCGATTTAATTATCTCCTCAATACATTCTGATAACGAAGTGATTCTACCTTTCAGATTCTTCGAGGGGCCTACTTATATTTCAGGAACAGTGGATGGTATTCCTGTTGAGGGCAAAGGTTTTGCTGAACTTCTGCATTCATATGATAAACCTGATATAGGTATCCGGAGTATAACAAATCTGTGGGAAGAATCAACTGCCCTGCAGTGGGTGCTCAAAAACCCTGATTATGGTAACCCCTTAAAGTATGACCTCGAGTACAGTATTGATAACAGGGAGACTTTTAACCTTATAGCCCGGGATTTGACAGATACCCTTTACTATTGGGATAGTAGCAGCCTATCCGGTGAAATAGATATATGGCTTAAAGTAAGAGCTTATTCTATAGATACTACACTTGTTGATTCATGCGTGGTCAGATTGGGACCGGTAACAGGTATCGGGAATACGGGACCGGTGTTAAATGTAAATATATTCCCCAACCCGAATAATGGTCATTTCACTATAAGCGGAGAGGGTATAAGCAAAATAGAGATCTTTAATACAAACAGCAGAAATATCTTTAAGTCAATTGTAAATGATAATGTAATTGATATTAATATCAGTACTCAAGCCCCTGGCCTGTATTTCATTAAGATATTCCTTAGTGAAGGTATTATCACCAGGAAGATTATTTTGTTTTAGTCCAAACTAAATACTGATAACAGGTCCTCAGTCTTCGTTTGTCATTTGTCGTACGTCGCATCCTATTGACTTTAGTCCTTGATTTGTTTATCTTTACATAGCCAATCAAGCCAAACCATAATATGAATGAGAAATCCAGAAACCGGTTTTTCTTATCTAAGGCATTAAAACGAAGAAAAATACTCCGCATCCTTGTAATATGCCTTCTTGCTATACTTATGGGGGCAGGGGAGTCTTTTTCCCAGGCTAAATGTGATGGATGTTCCCGCCGCTATATTATCGATAATATATTTTCCGAAGCAGGTGAATTAAATGAACAATCGATAATACATTCCTCAACAGCACTGTTATTACACCCTGTTTTCACGCTCTTTCATCAGGGGAAGAGGTGCCAAAGGAGTTTAAACCCATGATGCATCCAAGACCACATGAATATTATTTCATTGTTTCATACGAAGAAGAACTAAAAGGGGAGATTAAATCAAGGNNTTCTTCAATGGATAAACAGAGGAGCATGTCAGGACCTAGACAACGGAAACGGAAAATCCCAATGCAAAATACACGTGGCATAAAAACAGAATGTTCATGAATGACGGCGCTGTTCTGAAGAAATTCTACCCTATGGAGTTAACCGTGCTTAATGATTTTGAAAAACAACCATATAGCTGTGATATCACGCCTGAAAAAGAAACTATGAATCCCGGTGAAATAATAAATGTGGGGATCACAAACATAAAGGATATTGAGGGAGCAGATTCGAGGGAATTCAACCGGTTGATTGTACAATCTCCTGATGGTGAGATCATTGGTGGAACGCCGCTTACTGCAGATAATGACCTGAAAGCTTTCAGGGTGGGGGATGGGACGGTGAGATTCCGGTACAGGGCATCGCATGACTGTACAAATCCTGAAAACACAATAATTGTATATAACTCGTGTGATATTCTGGGTGATGATCTGTGGCCCCTGGCTATTTCCGAAATGGAAGATAAAATTGCAGAGAAAAAGATTCGTCTGTTATGTGCTGATTGGTCAGGAACAGTGTCGTTCAGTTCTAATAGCTCATCAAAAGATAAAGAGACTGTTTCGGGAGTAACTATCACAGAAATGAATGAAATAATCTCTCATGGATCTGTTTCACTTAATCTTTACTACAATGACGAACTTAATGATTTTGAGCAGTGCAGTTCTCCATCAGGTAGTTATATTTACAATTACACTCATATACTAATTGTCAGCGTAAGAGATGAAACTAGGAGGACGGAAAGAAAATGTAAATGCTCGGGTGGATTCACCTATGAAAGCCCTGACGAACGATCTTTCCTCGATATTATATATGGCAATGAGTATTCTCTGCAGATTACTCTGACAACCAATCCGGACAGAGATTGTGAGGGAGTGACAGAGGAATATCTTGATGGTGACCTGATAAATACTTATGGATTCGTCAATCATTTCTCATTTTCTGAGTGTGTGGAAGGATTTACTGATGGTAAAACAATACAAGGAAGCAAAACTGATTCAGGTGAAGGATGGAGCTCGAAAATTACATGGAGCCTGAAAAGGAATAGATAACCTATCTTATCTGTTCCCCGGAGACCACTGTACAGATAGTATTTAAGATCGCTGTTATAAAAGTTAAGGGTGTCGGCAGGAATATCTATATTGATTTCTCTCGATCCCCCGGGCTGTAATTGCAAATACCGGACATATTGACCACCCTTCTACGATTCAAATTGAGCACCTTCGCAGGCCTAAATTGAGAGCTTTTTAATCCACCAGGATGCTTTTGGTAGTATTCTTCCCACATGGCCCACTTTGTAACGCTGGTATTCTTCAGCTCTCGCGTTCCATGTAAGGAAAGAAGTCATGAACAGCCTTAAGCTTAGGTGATAAAGTCTGTCTTTTTATTGGCCATTAATCTTGCGTTTATATAAAAATAAAGGTACGAAAATACGGCATTGACATCATGAAAAACTCTCAGTAAACGGATACCTTAGTAACCTCGCAACCCTCCGAGCAATTCGCTTTCCATACTCATCCTACTCAATGATGCCATATCCCTTAAAGTACATTAACACGTCGTCAATATATTTGCTATCCTATCATAACATTATTTGTTTCGGAAATTCTATTACAGACAATTAACTGGAATTTAATCATCTTATTTCATAATTTGCATTTTTATTGAAAAGTTTGCAGTTTTTTAATCACTAAAATCTAAACAAATGGAAATTATTGGTACTATTATCATTGGTGCAATAGCAGGCTGGCTGGCTGGTTTGATTTACAAAGGCAGTGGTCTTGGTTTACTCTGGAATATTGTGGTGGGAATTATTGGTGGCTTTCTGGGTTACAGGCTTTTGGGACTGCTGAATATTAATCTTGGCACAGGATGGATTGGAGCCATAGTGACGGGTGTTATAGGGGCAATAGTTCTATTGGTTATATTTAATCTGATAATTAAGAAAAGAAAGTAACCCACTTTTAAACCTTTGTAAACTTATAAACCGGTAAAGAAATAACGGGGAAGAAATTACGGAAATTCTGAAATAGGTAACTAACATTAATAATAAATTTAAAGCATTTGGCAGTTCAGCGTTTTGGAAGTAAAAAGCGTTTCAGTAATTTCGCCAGGTATAGAAAGAATATTGTTCCATCCCCAACAGCTATGATAGATCGGGATAGGCATACGGTGCTCAGCTTCCGATTGTGAAGCCCACGGCCATGCATCCAAAGAAAAAAGTTCCTAGACGCCGTGTGGAACTAAACAAAGTGCTTGAAATTATTTAGCTTTATTAAGAAATAAACTCATGTAATTATGAAATTTGCATATATCGGAACATATCCACCACGTGAGTGTGGTATTGGTACCTTTACTATGAATCTTTACAGATCGATGGTTGCGAATCCTGCCTCCCGGAAAGGCAGGAGTGATAGTACAAAGGATACTGTTGAAGGATTTATTGTAGCCATGAACGATAATGAACTAACCTATAATTATCCGGAAGAAGTAAAGCTTACCATCAGGCAGGAACATCAGCGTGACTATTTGAAAGCTGCGAGATTTATAAATCTCAGCGGAGCTGATATATGTGTACTTGAACATGAGTATGGAATTTTTGGAGGGCAAAATGGGATATATATACTTCCTTTGCTTCACCGGCTTGAAATTCCGCTGATCGTAACCCTTCACACCATTGTAAAAACACCTTCATATAATGAAAAGGTAGTATTGCAGCAAATATGTAAAATGGCTCATAAGGTCATTGTAATGAGTCATAAAGCCATTGACTTTCTTATCAGAATCTATAATGTGGATAAAGAGAAAATTGCTTTTATAGAACATGGCGTCCCGGATATTCAATTTAGTCAGGAACAAACCAAAAAAGAATTTAAACTCGAGAATAAAAAAATACTACTCACATTTGGAATTTTAAGCCGCAATAAAGGGATTGAAACAGTTATTAAAGCCTTGCCACGGGTTATTGAAAAACACCCAGAGGTCTTATATATGGTTCTGGGTAAAACTCATCCAAATGTTCTTCGCCATTCCGGAGAAGAATACCGTAATTATCTTCATCGTCTGACTAAAAGCCTCAACCTGGGCGATCATGTTTATTTCCTTAATGAGTTCATAGCTCAAAAGGAGTTATCTAAATATTTATCAGCTTCTGATATTTACATTACGCCTTATTTGAATGAGGCTCAGATTACCAGCGGCACACTTTCATATGCATTAGGCGCGGGTTCGGCTGTTATTTCAACGCCCTACTGGCATGCCTCGGAATTATTAGCTGATGGAAGAGGCAGGCTCTTTGACTTCAAAAATTCAGAGGAGCTTTCAATGATTTTATTGAACTTGCTGGATAATCCCGTAGTGTTGAAAGATCTTCGGGAAAAAGCAAGTGGTTACGGCAAAACAATAACCTGGCCAAAGTCGGGTGGTAAATATGTTGTGCTTGCTGAACAGATTCTTGCTGCTAAACCGGAAGTATTGGTGAAGAAAGAAACCTTAATTGATCCACTTATTATGCCACCATTTTCTCTGGATCATATTAAGCGCCTTACTGACGATACAGGAATTATCCAGCATGCAAAATTCGGTATTCCCAACCTGAAAGAAGGTTATTGCCTTGACGATAATGCAAGGGCTTTGATTATGGTACTCATGACATACCGGCGAAAGAAAGATATGCTTGCGCTAAATTTAGCTCCTATATATCTGAGCTATATCCATTACATGCAGAACAAAGACGGGACATTCAGAAATTTCCTTAGTTTTAACCGGGACTTTCTTGATGAGATAGGATCGGAAGATTCATTTGGAAGAACCATCTGGGCACTTGGATACCTGCTGAACAATGCACCTAGTGATGCTTATTACCAAACCGGGAAATTAATTTTCTTTGATGCATCACCAAACTTTGAAAAACTTAAATCTATAAGAGGTATAGCCAATACAATGCTGGGCATCAGTTTTTACCTCAAAAGTAACCCCACAGATGATTCAATGACAGAAAGATTAAGAAATCTTGCCAGCAAGTTAATCAGACATTATGAAGAAAACAGTTCTGAAAGCTGGAAATGGTTTGAGCCATTACTGGCTTATGATAATGGTATATTACCACTTGCACTTTTACGTTCGGCTGAAATACTTAACGATGATAAAATAAATAAGATTGCCATGGAAGCAATGACTTTCCTGTCAGGAATTACATTTAAGGATGATTATTTATCAATCATTGGTAATGAAAAATGGTATAAAAAAGACGGTGAACGTTCAATGTTTGCGCAACAACCTGTGGATGCCCTTGCTATGATTTTAATGTATCATCAGGCTTTTCATTTGACAAAAGATAAAAAATATCTAATCAAATTATTCTCCTGCTTCATGTGGTTCCTTGGGGAAAATGATCTAAGAATGAGCTTGTTCGATTTTGAAACAAAAGGTTGTTGTGATGGCTTTGAGAAATACGGCGTTAACCGTAATCAGGGCGCTGAAAGTTCGCTTGCTTATTTAATTTCTCATTTGATAGTTTTACAGGCGTTTGAAGAATTTGAAGAAATAGATCTGATAAAATAGCATTACTTTAATAATATAAATACCATAAATTATGTTGATTAAACGATATGCTGATAATCCAATTCTTAACAGGGATGATGTGCCTTACCCTGTTGCTACTGTGCATAATGCAGGGGTTGTAAAGTTCAACAACAGGTATATTATGATTTTTCGTTCTCATAAACTTAATGGTAGAAGTATATTAGGTAAAGCGGAAAGTAACGACGGGTTTAATTTTATAGTGGATAAAAAACCATTTATGGTTCCAGCCACTGCCGGTATCTTCAAGGAATATGAGGAGTACGGCTTGGAAGACCCACGGATTATTTCTCTTGATGGTGAATATCTTATAACTTACAGTGCATATTCCCGGCATAGTGTAAGGATAGGTCTTGCAAAAACCACAGATTTTAAATCCGTTAAGCGTGTATCTCTCATTACTGAAGCCGATTACCGCAATGTGGTCATATTTCCTGAAAAGTTTAATGGTTTATATGCACGTCTCGATCGCCCTCATTCTGAAATATCACCCTGGTCAATATGGATATCCTATTCTCCTGACCTGAAGTACTGGGGTGAATCAAAACTAATCATAAAACCCTGTCAGTATCACTGGGATGAAATGAAGATAGGCCCAGGTGCGCCACCAATTAAAACGACTCGTGGATGGTTGAATATTTATCATGGCGTATTTCCTACCATGGATGGTTGCATTTACAGATTGGGAGTGGCATTACACGATCTCCGTGACCCTTCTGTTATTATTGCAGTGGGTGATGAATGGATTTTGCAGCCGGAAGAAAAATATGAAATCACCGGCTATGTTCATAATGTAGTCTTCTGTTGCGGTGCTGTACCTGAAGAAGATGGGAGTGTAAAAATCTATTGGGGTGGAGCCGACTCTGTGATGTGTGTAGGCACAGCCAATATAGAACAGCTTGGTGATCATTGTTTGAATAAATCACGTCAACCACTTTAAGCATGAAAATAGCAATCTTATCTCCTATAGCCTGGAGAACCCCACCTGTAAAATACGGACCATGGGAGCAGGTGGCTTCTAATATTGCAGAAGGGTTGATCGATAAAAAGATTGACGTCACCTTATTTGCTACAGCAAATTCGATTACCAGAGGAAAGCTGCAATATGTTTCAAAAGAAGCTTACAACGAAAATCCGGATATTGATCCAAAGGTTTGGGAATGTCTTCATATCAGTAATTTGATGGAGCAGGCAGATAAATTTGATTTGATTCACAACCATTTTGACTTTCTTCCGCTTACTTATACAGGGCTTATTAAAACACCTATGGTTACCACTATTCATGGTTTCTCATCACCAAAAATATTGCCGGTCTATAAGATATATAACAGGAATAATTTTTATGTGTCTATAAGCAATTCCGACCGTTGCCTTGATCTTGAATATGTCGCAACAGTCTATAATGGCATTGACACAAATGGATTTACATTTAAAAAAAAGCCGAAAGATTATCTGCTGTTTTTCGGCAGGATTCACCCCGAAAAGGGCACTTACGAATCCATTCAGATAGCAAAACAATCCGGAAGAAAACTAATCATTTCAGGCTTAATTCAGCATAAGGAATATTTTGACAGCAAGGTTAAGCCTTTCATTAATGATGATGATATTGTTTACGTAGGTAATTCAGGACCCAGGGAAAGGGATAAATTGCTGGGTGAAGCTTATGCGCTTTTACACCCGGTAAGTTTTGAAGAACCTTTTGGCTTAAGCGTTGCAGAAGCTATGATGTGCGGAACACCGGTAATAGCATTCAACCTGGGCTCCATGCCTGAATTGATTCTTAACGGGGAAACCGGTTTTCTGGTAAACACTACTGAAGAAGCAGCAGATGCAGTTGCTAATATTAAATCTATTGACAGAAAATACTGCAGGGAGTTTGCTGTGTCAAAATTCAGTCGCCAAAAAATGGTTGAATCATACCTTGAGGTTTATAAGAAGATTTTAGAAACAAAAAAATAGCAGACATTTCAAACTGACACTGCTGCTATTTTGAGTTTTTAATTTCATTCAGGAGTTGCTTTAAATTAATAGAAGCGTAAGTAGATGAATAGTCTGACATGCCATAAGGAATGATCAGATTACCATTGTGCAGAATATAACCGCAGGAGTAGACAACATTGGGCACATATCCTTCCCTTTCTTCAGCATTGGAAGTCAATAAGGGCGTCTTAAGCCTGCCAATTTCTTTTTCAGGATCATCAAGATCAAATAATGATGCTCCTAATACGTATTCCCTCATTGGGCCTACTCCGTGTGTAATTACCAGCCAACCTTCTTCTGTCTCAATAGGGGAGCCTGAATTTCCTACCTGTATAAACTCCCAGGGAAATTTTGGTTTTTGAATGAGTTTGGCTTCATGCCATATATTTATATTATCTGAATATGCAATGTAGTTATTAACTCCATCTATCCTGCACAGCATAGTATATTTACCTTTAATCTTCCTGGGGAACAATGCCATACCTTTGTTCTGGGCAATTTCACCATGAATGGCTAATGCTTTGAAATGATAGAAATCTTTGGTCTCAAGTAAATTTGGCAGTATTGTTATGCCATCATAAGCAGTATATGTGGCATAATAGGTTTCTTCACCGTCTTCCTCTGTGAATTTGACAAAACGTGCATCTTCAATGCCACGTTTTTCAATTTCCGAAGTAGGAAAAATAACTCTCTCTGAAATTGCTGAATCAAGTGAGAAGTGGAGTTCGTAGTGAGATTTTGCCAGCCACAACATCTCATTAATAATTAATTCTTTATCCGGTGAAAGTTGATGTGTAATTTTTGTCTCTTCTATTGTTCTCTTCAATTCGCCATACGTAAAATTGCCGCCCAATTTTTCCAATACAAAGAGCGGGGAAATTTTATTAGTAAAAGTGCTCATTTCATCCAGCTTCCCTATAAATGATTCTTTATTGTAAACATGCTTTTTTATTCGCTCTGCTTCTGCCAGCATTTTGCCAACAGGTTCTATCATCAGATCATTGTTTTTATCAATAATACCTGAGCGAAAAACAATGGACGAAATATGCCCTTCTCCGGTTGCTCTGAAACTTAAAATATATCTTTTTTCATCCGGCCCTAATTCCGATTGATCAGGATCCTCTACAACGGATGGATTGAAAAAAGCTGTCGCTTCAATGGAATATTCCATTGTGAAATATGAACCTATAAGCGCTTTCCGCGTTTGATTAATATTGTGTCTATTTATTTTCAGCTTTTTAAATAGATTATCCAGTTTATTAAAATGCGCTTCAAATATTAATGAAATATTCCTGTGACGTTTGGCATAACCTCTCAGCACCTGGCTTAATGCTATATTTGCCTCATTATCCGACAAAGCCATCACATTACGAATAATATCTTCACTTCTTTTATCAGAAGTATAAAGGAAGCGGGCTATTACCCTGCTGGGATCAGGGAGAAACCTGGTAGCCTTTCTGGATACGGTAACTTGCATAGTACGATTATTTGATCTTAAATTAAAGTAATTATTTAGTTCTTCGCAATGTTAAAGTCAAATTAATGATAGAAAAGTTTATCTGGGTAACATTTTTCTGTATAATTAATGAGCCATAGTACCCCCCTCAGCAATTCCCGGCTATGTTCAGTACTTTATACCTAAGAGAAAGAGATAATACTTATAAGGCGTAATGGTTCTGTAATTGTTATATAAAAAGTGTCATGTATATAGCAATATGAACCTTAATACTTTTCTGTGGTACTTTGCCCCTCGCCGAGAGATTTAATACTTACTAAGGGTTGTATATGATGGTTTTTCATTAAATATGGGGTGTTTTTATCCTGTCCAGAACCAACCGATTTAATATTACTGTAAAGAATCCCTTTGTATAAGTTTATTAGACTTATATGTCTTTATTTCATAACTTGGGGATAATTACATGATCATTAACTTAAAAACATAACAATGAGAATACTTATTATTGGATTTGTTGTATTTGTAATCTGGTCTTTCTTTTCTGTCTGGCTCTATGTTGATAAAATAAAGCCTGCATTGAATAAGCCGGAAGCTGTAGAGGAAATTATTGAAACCCAGACCAATTTTGCAGATTCACTAATGCAACCAACCGCATTAAGGCCTAATGACCTTATTATTTACTTTGAATTTGACGATACCGGATTCAAACCTGATCTGGGAAAAGATGGCAGAATTGCTGAATTTAAAACCTGGCTTGACAATAATCCTGAATCAATGCTTTATATAGCAGGGCATACCGATATTATCGGAACAAGGGAATATAATAATATACTCGGACTTAAAAGAGCTCAGAATATTCAGAGATATCTCGAAAGCAAGGGTATCGAAGCAGGAAAAATGATAACAGAATCTAAAGGAGAGGATCATCCTGTAGCCGATCAAAATACAGAAGAGGGACGAGCAATGAACAGAAGAGCAGTATTAACAATTAAAAAATAAAATCATGTATCCATTGTTTATAAGTTTAGCGTTATCAGTCACCGGATCAATAATTTTAATAGTTCTTCTGCTTCTGGTAGCAGGTGTTATCGGATATCTTACCGCCTGGTATTATGCAAAATCGATATATACTCCAATAATTGCAGATCTTGAAAAAGAGAAGACAGAGTTGAATAATCAAATTTTGGGATTAATGGATGATATTAGCAAACTTAATGGTAAGGTTGATAAACTAAATGATAAGGTTGTGAAACTGAATAGTGAGGCTGTCAAAATTAAAGAGAAAATCAGGAAGCTTGAAGAGGAGATAGCTGAAAAAGACAAAGAAATTGAAAATCTTAAAAACACGACAAAGGAAAATTAGGAGATTGCTATTTAGACCTAATCTTAGTTGTGTAAAAACATAGCCTTTTGAAGCCATATCTCTTCTGCAATCAACGATTTCTCCTTAAAGGTATCCAAGTACTGCAGAGAAAAAATAATGGCTCTATGACACTATGGTTTTAATGGCTTTTTCCTTGGAAGCTACTTTCTTCTTATTTGCATATTGTGATTTATAATGTTGCAAAATCCGGATACACTAAATGTTGCTTGTGTAACCCTCCCATCTTATAATACTTAGGATTAGAAGGTGGCCCTACCATTATAATACTATATATGGTTTTAAGTTATTGTTCTACATAAAATATTTGACTATATGATTAATAAGTATGTAGTAAACATTGGTAAGATAACAAAATAAGTTGATTAGGTTTTACCTTACTCTAAGAACCGTCCCCAAAATCGTCCCTATAAAAACAAAAAACCCCTGAGTATCAGGGGTTTATGATGTTAATCTGCGGTCTGGACGGGACTCGAACC
>DOZA01000150.1 GCA_003518245.1 Bacteroidales bacterium
GCCTGATCGGTAAAAGCAATGCTCATTCCCATGTTCTTAAGGTCATCATTCAGGTTCCTTTTGTATTTGTATTTGAAACGCGGAAAACTAAGTTCAACATCATGGGTGTTTAAGGACAGGCTCTCCATCCAGTTGTTCCATATTTCAGGAGTAAGGTTTGATGCAAGCTCGGATGTTGTACTATTCTCATCGGGAAGGACAACAACCATTGTGTAATTTCCCTGCCCGTATGGGAGTTCAACAATCTGTGCATTATCAATATCAATGACATTCAGATTTTGATCCTGATACATCATTGGAACATCTTTCGTTGTTGATGGGCTGACATAAAAAGGCTGGTCACTGGTCTCGTCTTCATCAAACTGATATCTCCATTTACCATTGAAATAAATAGCATTTACAAGGAGCATTGTCAGTGCAGGATCAAGTTCATCGAGCATTTCGGTAATCTTATCATGGGTTTTTTCGGCGATCCAGTCATTTACAATATCGACAGACTCCGGGTTACTTGCATCAATTTCCCTTCCTTCAGCCTTGTAATACTCCTGGAGGGCTGATATAAACGGTTGTTTTACCGGAAATCTTTTCTCAACCCAGACTGAATTGGCTATCTCCAGTACAACACGTTTATCAACAGGAACCATCTCGGTCATAAGTTTAAGGTATGTTTCGTTTATCTCCTGTAATGATTTATCTTTCAACCTAAGGGTATTTCTCATTGCTTCATATGTTTCTCCTGCTGCTCCGTTGAGAGTCATTGATAAGGCACTGCTGATGCTGAAAGGCGAAATCAAAATATTCTCTGAACCTTTTGAATCAACAATAATAGGTTTGAACAGATCTATAGCAAACCTGTTTGCCGAGTCAATCACTTCTTTCTGATATGCTTCAACAGATATTTCAACAGGATCGCCGGGTTGATCATCAGGCATGGTCTTTTCACATGAACTGATTGAAAATATTATGCCAGAAAGTGCAGGAATTAATAAAAGTCTGATAATGGTTTTCATGATGATTATTCATTGGCGTGCATTGAAAAATAGCAAAAATTGTACCACCTACAGATTTTGAATGGAAAATGTATTTTTGGATTAATGAAAATTGTCGTCCACCATAGTCCCGGGTACCCGGGACGAAGATGGGGCTTCTCCTGTCCGACGAAGCTGGGCACGGATCGGGAGATCAGCGCCAGCGAATTCAGAAACTTCAGTTTTAGCTTACAAATAATTTTTTCATTTTGATTTCTCTATGATTAATTTTGATCTTACATTTGTGTAAAACAAGTATATAACAAGCAATATGAAAATCTTCAGTTCAGATAAAGTCAGGGATATTGATAAGTATACTATTAAAAATGAACCGATTGAATCGATTTACCTTATGGAAAGGGCAGCCACGGCTCTTTATAAATGGTATATTAAGAAATTTGAACGATCACATAATATACTGGTTTTTACAGGACCGGGTAATAATGGAGGTGACGGACTGGCATTGTCAAGGATGTTAGCAGGGTCAGGTTACAAAGTAAAAGTCTTTCACCTTGCTTTCAGTTCGAAAACAAGCAAGAACTGGTCAATTAACAGGGACAGGTTAATCGACCAGAACAAGGCCGAATATAATGAATTGCGTGACATAGAGGATTTACCATATATCAGCCCTGATAATATAGTTATTGATGCAATTTTCGGATCCGGATTAGACCGTACTGTAGAAGGAATCACTGCACAGGTAATAGGAAAAATTAATGATTCTGGTGCAAAGATAATATCGGTTGATATACCATCCGGTCTGTTCGGGGAGGACAATACAGGGAATAATATGGATAATATTGTAAAAGCTGACTATACTCTTACTCTCCAGTTTCCCAAGGTTTCATTCTTTTTTGCTGATCATCACAGTTATGTGGGAAGGTTTTATGTGCTGCCCATAGGCTTACATCCTGCAAAAATAAACAGTACATCAACAGATTATAATATAATTGACAATAATCTTGTGGCAGGAATATTGAAAAACAGGGCTAAGTATGATCACAAGGGTAATTTTGGTCATGGTTTAATGATTGCCGGTTCATGTGGCAAAGCAGGTGCTGCCGTGCTGGCTTCGCATGCTGCTCTTCGTACAGGTATAGGTTTGCTTACAGCCCACGTCCCAAGACCTGTTGCTGAAATATTGCATACCTCACTTCCTGAAGCAATGGTTGAGTGCGACCAGTCAGATATAATGGTAACAGAAATACCTGATCCCGGTAACTATGATGCCCTGGCAATAGGTCCAGGCTTGGGAACAAAACCCAATACCAAAAAAGGATTAAAGGATCTGCTGGGGAAATATAATGGTCCTCTCGTTATCGATGCTGATGCTTTGAATATTATTTCATCCGAGAAAGAACTTGCCGGCATGATCAAGGAAAATATAATATTAACACCTCATCCGGGCGAGTTTAGAAGGCTTACAGGATCAGATGCAAAAGCTTTTGCCAGGCTTAAAAAACAGCAGGACTTATCTGTAAAACATAAATGTGTAACCATCCTCAAGGGGGCACATACATCGGTATGCCTGCCCGACGGAAGGGTCTGGTTTAATCTTACCGGCAACCCCGGAATGGCAACTGCAGGCAGTGGTGATGTACTTACCGGAATGATCCTAAGTCTGCTGGCTCAGGGTTATAAACCTTCTGAAGCTGCGATAGCAGCAGTTTATATTCATGGCCTGGCAGGTGACCTGGCAGCTGAAAAGACAGGTTATGAATCATTGATCGCTTCAGATATTATTTATAATATTGGAAATTCATTTAAAAAAATAAGACAATTTAAAAATAAGTAAGAAAGAAAAAGATGAAAGTAAATGCAAAATATGTTCTGCTATTATTTATAATGATTGCACTTTATTCGTGCACAGTTGTAAAAGAAGTTCCCGTGAAGGTAAATACCACTGTCCTTCCACTGGGTGATACTGTAAAGCTCTATGATGGAAGTCTTATTTATACACTTCCACAAACAGTACTTGACTTCACGGTAATTGCAGAAAAAACGGTACGTAAAGCCGGCCCTTACCATGAGTATGCAAATGAAATGTTAGGTCTTAAGGATGTGATAAGCACTGACCAGGTTATATGGACGCTTAAAGAAGTAAAAATAAATCCAGTTCAGGAGCTGGATCCATCACAGTTTTATGTTATGAAAAGCGATGGTTTGGTCCAGACAAATGCTCTAAGTATGATAAATGCTGGGCTTATAATGGATGTTAATCCACTGATTTATAAGAACAGGGAGTTCGATAATCGTAATTATGCTGATGATGATACCCGTATCGAATACCGTGATATGGGATCTGATATATATTATGATATTGAACAGGATACAGCTTACAGGCTTGTTGACGTCGATACTGCGTTTGTCAGAATACCATACGTTCTGGAAAGAAGAAGACAGCTTGGCCTTTCGGAACAGGCCGAGCATACTGCAAGGATACTTCTTGAATTAAGGGAGGGCAGGCACCTTATACTTACAGGAGAAGCTACTGTCTTTCCACAAAACAGGGCTGCTATTGATGAAATAAACAGGATCGAAGATCAGTATATAAGCTTGTTTGCCGGTAAATCATACACTGGAGTGGAGAAGTTTTACTTCTCATTTGTCCCTGATCATACCATGAAAAATAAACCCGTTGTTATCTTTCGTTTTTCAAATGAAAAAGGAGTACTTGATATGAGCGACCTGAGCGGAAGGCCTGTTGTTATTGAAATGATGAGCAATAATGAGCTGGCTCCCGTGAATATGATACCCGACACCATTTCACCGGGCTATGATAAAATATATTACCGTATACCAGAAATAGTCGATATCAGGGTAACCGACGGCAGGAGAAATCTAGGAGGAAAGAGGCAACTGATATACCAGTTTGGTAAGAAAGTGGCTCTGCCGGCTAATTATATCCTGGGGAAATAGCAGGTAGCAGGAAGCTGTCTTTGTTTGAGCTTCAGGAGCCAGAGCAAGCAACACTGTTTTTTCAACTATATCAACTTTATAAACTCTATATATCCCTATCAACAATTTTTATTACATTTACGCTCAATTCTGAAAATCTAAATTATAATTATATGGAAACTGTAAACAAGACTATGCGTGATTCAGCAACTATAAGGTGGGTCATGCTCATTCTGCTTAGTGCCCTTATGTTCGCAACCTACTGGTTCCAGGATTTCTATGGTGGACTGAAAGGACTTATGGAAAGTGAACTGGGATTTACAAGTGAAGAGTTTGGAAGGGTTATAGGCCTTACGACGATAGCTAACGTGTTTGGTATGATAATAATCGGGGGAATAATTCTTGATAAGTGGGGTATAAGGTTAGCAGGTATTGTATTTGGAGGACTGGCTGCACTTGGGGGTGCCATTAATGCCCTCGCAACAGCTGGTGTGTTTGGTGACAGTCACAGCACCCAGCTTACGATGATGATAATTGGTCGTGTACTTTTTGGGTCTGGTCTTGAGGTAACATGTGTTGTAGCCACCCGTACCATTGTCAAATGGTTTAAAGGTTATGAACTAGCCCTTGCAATGGCGATAAACGTAGGGTTTGGCCGACTTGGTTCAGCATTGGGTATTGCTATTTCACCCGATATAGCAAACGGACATGTTTCAACTGCCGTTGTTTTTGCCGCCACACTGATGGGGCTGGCTCTTATTATTTTTATTATTTACAGTTTCTTTGATATAAGAGTAGACAGACAAACAAGAATGGTTGCAGGCAAAGCTGAAGCTGAAGAAGAATTTAGCTTCAAGGATCTTATCAGACTGGCTACCAATCCATCGTTTGTTTACATCGCCTTGCTCTGTGTTTCCTTTTATGTAGCTGTATTCCCATTTATACAGTATGCTCCTGACATGTTAGTTAATAAATTCAGCTTTACGTATAACCTGCCTGATGATGGTAGTGGTGATATTTTTCTCGCAGGCAGTAAAGCGCTAGGGAATGCAAGTATTTATATAGCTTTTTTCCTCTTTGGAATACTCTTTTCAGCCGTGCCGGCGAATCTCAAATCAAACAGGGCGAGATACGGTACCATGGCTATTGTGGGTATAGTTTTTGCCTTCTTTATATATATATTAAAAGACAAACTAGGCCTGTGGCTGAATAATGGTCCGAAGACAGCTTCATTGATTCCTTTAGGAACAATATTGTTCACTCCTATATTCGGTAATTATGTTGATAAGAAAGGAAAGGCTGCATCACTGATGATACTGGGATCAGCCCTTCTAATATTTGCACACCTGGTATTATCACTGTCCAATGACAAGTTTCTTGCTTACGCAGGCTTATTAAGCCTTGGTATTGCTTTTTCACTTGTGCCTGCAGCTATGTGGCCTTCTGTTGCAAAAATTGTTGCAGAGAAAAGGCTGGGTACTGCATACGCAAGTATGTTTACGGTACAGAACTGGGGATTACTCATATTCTTCTGGGGCCTGGGGGCATTGCTTGACCTGGTTAATAAGAATAATATTGAAGCTATAAGGGCAGGGGAGATGTTCTATGATTACACAATACCTATTTTTGTGCTGGTAATATGCGGAATAGTAGCTATGTTCCTTGCTTTTAAACTCAGGCAGGCTGACAAGAAACAGGGATATGGACTTGAACTTCCATCATGATAATTTGAAGTCAAATGAAAAAGGTAGGAATATTTTATGGCCCGGCAGGCGGCAGAACAGAAAGTGTCGCAAAAAGAATTAGCCAGCTACTGGGTTCAGAAAATAATCAATTAATATCACTCGATAATGCAGGTAAGGATGATATTAATGAATATGAAAACATCATTTTTGGTATAGCCACCATTGGTAAGGAAACATGGGATGCAGAGTCTCTTGAAGGCGGTTGGTTCGATTTTATGCCTCTACTTGAGAATGTTGACTTGCAGGGTAAGAAGATTGCACTATACGGTCTGGGCGACCATGTGAGATGGCCAAAACATTTTGTAGATGCCATGGGGCAGCTATATGCCACGATTAAAGGTAAAGGTATAGATACCATAGGTAAGGTGAGCCCGGATGATTATACCTTTGATGAATCAGAAGCACTGATAGATGACATGTTTGTAGGTTTACCCGTAGATGAAGATTTTGAACCTGGTCTAACTGACCTGCGCATAAAAGACTGGGTCGACGAAATAAAGAAACAATTCAACGACTAAAAGATTAATCGATTAAATAATATTAAAATGAATGATATTAGGAATTTAGAACCCAAAGAACTATGGGGTTATTTTTCTCAAATTTGCGAGATTCCCCATCCTTCAAAGAAGGAAAAAAAGATGATAGAATTTGTCCGTAACTTTGGTAAAAGTCAGGGACTGGAGACTTTAGTTGACGAGACAGGAAATGTTGTGATTAAGAAAAAAGCCAGTCCGGGCATGGAAAACAGGAAAACTGTTGTTTTGCAGGCGCACCTGGATATGGTCCCGCAAAAGAATAGTGATAAGGAACACGATTTTGAAAAGGATCCTATTAAAGCCTATGTTGACGGAGAATGGGTAACGGCCGACGGTACAACACTTGGTGCTGATAATGGTATTGGGGTAGCTGCAGCAATGGCTGTGCTTTCGTCAGAGAATTTAAAACACGGGCCAGTGGAAGCTCTTTTTACCATTGATGAAGAGACTGGTATGACAGGGGCTAATAATCTCAAACCAGGGTATCTCGATGCTGAAATACTTATTAATATGGATTCTGAAGATGAAGGAGAACTGTATGTTGGCTGTGCCGGTGGTATTAATGTTACAGCTCAAAAATCATATACAGAAGAACAGGTTCGGGAAGGAATGAAAGCTTACAGGATTAACGCAAAAGGTATGAAAGGTGGTCATTCTGGTATAGACATACCACTGGGAAGGGCAAATGCCAACCAGGTATTATTCCGTTTCCTTATGCAGGCTGATTCAGATCTCAATATTAAATTAGCTGAAGCTTCAGGTGGTGATCTTCGTAACGCTATACCTCGTGAATCACATGCTGTGGTGGTCGTTCCTGAAAATAATATTCCTGCCTTTGAGTCCCTGGTTAATGATTATGACAAAATATATAAGGATGAGTATGGTGAAACTGAGCCGGAAATTAGTTTTACTTGCAGCCCTGCTGACATGCCTTCGGGGCTTGTGCCTGAAGATGAACAGTATGGAATCATAAGATCTGTGTATGCATGCCCTCATGGAGTGATCAGGATGAGTACATCAATGGAAGGATTGGTTGAAACATCAAATAACATGGCTGTTGTAAATGTTGGTGGTGGTAGTTATGAAGCACTGTGCCTGACCAGGAGCTCCGTGGATACTGCAAAGGAAGCTACAGCATGGAAGATAGCTGCTGTGTTCCAGCTTATGGGAGCTGAAATAGGACTGAGCGGATCATACCCCGGCTGGAAGCCAGATATGAATTCTCCAATACTGAAAACCATGCAGGGAGTGTATGATAATATGTTTGGTAAAGTTCCAGAAATAAAAGCTATACATGCAGGACTTGAGTGTGGTATAATAGCTGGTGCTTATCCCCACCTGGATATGATATCTTTTGGACCAACAATAAGATACCCACATTCACCTGATGAGAAAGTGAATACTGAAACAGTAAGAAAATTCTGGGCTTTCCTGGTTGGAACACTGGAAGCAATACCGGAAAAGGAATAGACAGGGAATGGTTAGCAGGTACTGGTAACTAGTCATTAGAATATCACTTCCAGAGGTTGTCTTTCTTGAAAAGAGGTGGCATTTAAACCCTCAAATTTTTGCCATGTGCCGGTATCAGGCTCTCCAATCTCAATAGTATAATTGCCATAGGCAAATGCTTTGGGTTGAAATGTATTGCCATTTATCCGCAATGCATATATCATTTCGCCTGTCCTTTCCCTGTATATTCGTATAACGGGATTATCAATACCGCTGCTAATAATTTCGGGTAACCAAACAACAGCCTTTTTCCCGTAATTATCAAGCTGATTAAATCTTACAGGCCAGAAAGGGAATGGTTCCCCATTTTCAGGACCTGCATAATATGGCCAGTTCGATAGTTCAATATCACGGGTGTCACGTTTGAATTTAACAACGCTATATCCTGTGCTAAGTTCATTATGCCGTATTGGCTCCACTACTGTTTTATGTGGATTGGCAACTGCAAGAACTGTAATCTTATTTCCAAAACCATCTTCAAAATCTCCAAAATTACCGGGCCATTCTTCTTTCCTGTTTTTCCCGGCCATCGGTGGATGCCATCTTCTTGTCCAGATACATCCTGTTGCAGGAGAAACAATCGCATAGCCCGCATCCTTCCAGTTATCAATACCATATTGCACTGTGCTTCCGAGGTGCTGGTCGCCTGAGATATGAGTAGCAAAAGCCTTTCTGAGCTTACTTATAGCCCTGTTCCTTCCTGTCTGTGGCCAGCCGTTCACTATTTTTGCTTCTGGGAACATACCGGCCGGGGCAGATTTAAATGTTCT
>DOZA01000124.1 GCA_003518245.1 Bacteroidales bacterium
TATGGCTGTGGCAGGTGAGATTGGCCGTCATATGACAGATTATTTGCTGATTATTACTAAAAGCACCGTACCTATTGGTACAGCTAAAAAAATAAGAGGAAAAATAAGTGAGGAATTATCAAAACGGAAAGCTGTTATTGATTTTGATGTAGCATCTAATCCTGAGTTCCTAAAAGAAGGAGAAGCTGTAAATGACTGCATGAAACCTGACAGGATAATTGTCGGAGCCGACTCAGAAAAAGCATTCAATATTGTCGAAAAGCTCTATAAACCATTTGTCCTGAATGGGCATCCTGTTATTTATATGGATATCCCATCTGCTGAGATGACAAAATACGCGGCTAACGCTATCCTTGCTACCAAGATCAGTTTCATTAACGATATAGCCAACCTATGCGAAAGAATAGGTGCAGATATTAATATGGTAAGAAGGGGTATAGCCTCCGATTCAAGAATAGGAAATAAATTTATTTATGCTGGTTTGGGCTACGGTGGATCTTGCTTCCCTAAAGATGTCAAAGCTATAATAAAAACAGCTTCTGTCCATGGTTATGAGCTTAAGGTATTAAAAGCAGTGGATGAGGTTAATGAAAGACAGAAAGAGAGTGTATTTCATAAGTTATACAGATACTTTGGTAATAATATCAAGGGTAAAAAAATCGGTATATGGGGATTGTCATTCAAACCAAATACAGATGACATGCGTGAGGCTCCCTCATTGAAACTTATTGAAAAGTTTTTGCAACACGGAGCGGAGATCACTGCCTATGATCCTGCAGCTATGAATGAAGCAAAGAGAAGACTGGGCGATAAAATTAATTATTCACAGGATTCCTACGGTGCTATGGTTGATGCTGACGCAATGGTACTCGTAACCGAATGGAATGAATTCAGGAATCCTAACTGGGCGGTGATTAATAAAATAATGAAAAACAGGGTCGTTTTTGATGGCCGGAATATATATGAAAAAGAATTATTAGAACAATCCGGATTTGAATATTTCGGAATAGGAAGGTAAATATTATGAGCAAAATACTGGTAACAGGTACAGCAGGTTTTATTGGTTTCCATCTGGCTCAAAAATTATTATCAGAAGGACATAAAGTTACAGGTCTGGATATCATTAACGATTATTATGATATCAACCTTAAATATGCACGCCTCGCAGAAACGGGAATTAAGAAAGGGAACATAAAGTATAATAACCTGATTAAAAGTACTAATTATCCGGACTATAGTTTTATCAAACTTGGTATTGAAGATAAGGAGTCACTTGACAATCTGTTTCAATCCTCGGGATTTGATTATGTTGTCAACCTTGCAGCCCAGGCCGGAGTGAGATATAGTATTGAAAATCCAATGGCTTATGTAAACAGTAATATCATTGGCTTTGCAAATATTCTAGAAGCCTGCAGGCATAATAATATCAAACATCTTATTTATGCCAGCAGTTCAAGTGTTTATGGATTGAATGAAAAAATGCCGTTCTCAACCAGAGATAATGTTGACCACCCTATAAGCTTGTATGCCGCATCAAAAAAATCAAATGAGCTGATGGCACATACTTACAGTCATCTTTTTGGATTACCTACTACCGGACTGAGGTTTTTTACGGTTTATGGTCCCTGGGGACGACCTGATATGGCTCTTTATATCTTTACTAAGGCAATAACAGAAGGGAAAAAAATACAGATATTTAACAAAGGTGATATGTTCAGGGATTTCACATATATTGATGATATTGTTAACTCACTCTCCCGCATTATTGAGAATATACCCCGGGGGGATCCTGACTGGTCAGGCAAGAAACCTGATCCTTCATCGTCCCCTGCAGCTTACAGGATATTCAATATTGGTAATAATTCACCGGTCAAATTAATGGATTTCGTGAAAGCCATTGAAAATGAAATTGGTGCTGAAGCAAATAAAGAATTTCTCCCCATGCAGCCCGGTGATGTTAAAGCTACATGGGCAGACGTCAATTCACTTATTGAAACAATTAACTATACACCTTCTACATCAATCAATACCGGTATTAAGAACTTTATCAGCTGGTATAAGAAATACTATCATATCAATTAGCTAAACTCCCTGTCTTTAAGTACTGTAAACCGGGAATGTTATGAAAAGCAAGATAAATTTCATTAAATCTGCCGGGCTGTGTCTCTAAAAACTGGATAAACATACCAAAGGAGGGTAAATATTTGATAATGAAATTATTAAAAACAGCCATAAAAGCAACAATAGAAGCAGGAACCGAAATTATTATTCTGTACAAATCAGGGTTGATTGAAACAAATCTTAAAGCAGATAATACTCCCGTCACAAATGCTGACATGGCAGCAAACAAGGTAATAAATGAATATCTAAAAAAAACTGACATACCAATTATCAGTGAGGAAAATAAAGCTATCCCTTACATCGAAAGAAAGAAATGGCACAGGTTCTGGCTCGTTGATCCGCTGGATGGCACAAAAGAGTTTATTCAGGGAAATGGTGAGTTTACGGTGAATATTGCCCTGATAAATAACGGTGAGCCAGCACTGGGAGTTATATATGCACCCGTTACCGGTGAATTATACTTTGGTATGTCAGACATAGGCTCTTTCAAAACATCAGTTAAAACTGCAGGAAAAGATACCGAAAAACTAATACAGTTAGCAAAGAAATTGCCTTTCCCAGGTAAGGGCAAAAGGAATATTGTGGCTATAAGCCGCTCCCACATGAACAAGGAAACTGAGGACTTTATACAGTTAAGAGCAGTTAAGGATGGTAAACCTGAGATAGTTACAAGGGGAAGTTCACTTAAGATATGTATGGTGGCAGAGGGAACTGCGCTTTATTATCCACGGTTTGGCCCCACAATGGAGTGGGATATTGCTGCAGGTCATGCAATTGCTAAATTCGCAAGTAAGTCAATAAAGCAAATTCAAAATAAAGAAGATATCAATTATAACAAAGAAAACCTGGTTAATCCAGACTTTATTGTTGAATAAATTATCTTTGCAAATCAGATTAAGGAATAGACTTTATATTTATTCCCTAAAAAAACATCGTAACTGAATATTATTGTTAATGGGAAAATCACAGTTAGAAGAGAAAGATAACTTCACGCTTACACATTTACGTGAGCTTGAAGCAGAATCTATTCACATAATACGGGAAGTGGCATCCGAGTTTGAAAACCCGGTGATGCTATATTCAATTGGTAAAGATTCTTCTGTAATGGTCAGGCTGGCTGAAAAAGCTTTTTCTCCTGGCAAGGTTCCTTTCCCACTTATGCATATTGATTCAAAATGGAAATTTAAGGAGATGATCACTTTCAGGGATTCATATGCAATAAAGAATAACTGGGATCTCATTGTACATTATAATGAAGAAGGGCACAAACAGGGTATAGGACCATTTACACATGGCAGCAAGGTGCATACAGACGTAATGAAAACGGAAGCACTCCTTGAGGGCCTTAATAAATACAAGTTTGATGCTGCTTTTGGTGGTGCACGAAGGGACGAAGAGAAGTCTAGAGCCAAAGAAAGAATTTTCTCGTTCAGAGACAGGCTCCACCAGTGGGATCCAAAGAATCAGAGGCCAGAGCTATGGGATGTTTATAACACCCGGGTGCATAAAGGAGAATCAATAAGGGTGTTCCCTATCAGTAACTGGACTGAACTGGATGTATGGCAGTATATTCGCCTTGAAAAGATACCAATAGTGCCACTCTACTTTGCCAAAGAAAGACCAATTGTTGATATTGATGGCAGTCTAATACTGGTTGATGATGACAGAATGCCACCTGAACTGGCAGCAAAGGCTGAAATGAGAAAAGTACGTTTTCGTACCCTGGGATGCTACCCACTGACAGGAGCAGTTGAATCTGAAGCTGACACTATAGAAAAAATAGTCGAAGAAATGATGACGATTACAAAATCAGAAAGGACAACACGTGTTATAGATTTTGACCAGGACGCAAGTATGGAGCAAAAGAAAAGAGAGGGCTACTTTTAAATTAGTTAGCAATCGGCAGTCAACAATCAACAAGAAATAATTGCCGTCTGAAGACTGTGGACTGAGAAAACTAGAATCTGAAAAATGAAACAAGAAAAGCCGGACATTCATGAGTTCCTTGACCAGGATGAAAAAAAGGACATGCTGCGTTTCCTTACAGCAGGGTCCGTGGATGATGGTAAGTCAACACTGATAGGCCGCCTGATGTTTGACAGTAAAAAGCTCTATGAAGACCATCTGTCGGCACTCATAAAAGACAGCAAGAGAGTAGGCCATGCAGGAGATGAAATAGATTATGCTCTGCTTCTCGACGGACTGAAAGCTGAACGTGAGCAGGGTATTACAATAGATGTGGCTTACAGGTATTTCTCGACCAATAAAAGGAAATTTATTATAGCTGATACCCCGGGGCATGAACAATATACCAGGAATATGGTTACCGGTGCTTCAACAGCAAACCTTGCCATTATCCTTATAGATGCCACCAAAGGTGTAATAACACAAACCAAGCGTCATACTTATATAGTATCATTACTAGGAATTAAACATGTGGTACTGGCCGTTAACAAGATGGATCTCGTTAATTATGACGAAGATACATTTAATAAGATATGCAGTGATTACAGGCAATTTATTACCCAGCTGAATATACATGACGTGGAATGCATACCTATCTCAGCACTTAAAGGGGATAATGTTGTGGATATCTCGGGAAAGATGAAATGGTACCATGGTAAGAGTATGATGGAATACCTTGAAACAGTGCATATAAGCAGTGACCATAATTTTGATGATCTGAGGTTCCCTGTACAATATGTATTGAGACCCGACAGGGATTTCAGGGGATTTGCCGGCCGTATGGCCTCAGGCGTTATAAAGGAGGGTGAAGAGGTAATGGTTTTACCCTCAATGAAGAAATCTGTTGTAAAATCAATTATGTCATGTGACGGAAGAAGGGAAGATGCTTTCCCTCCACAATCTGTTACTGTTACACTCAAGGACGAGATCGACATCTCCCGGGGTGAAATGATAATCCATCCGGATAATGTGCCAAAAATTGACAGGCATTTTGAATCAATGCTGGTATGGATGGATGAATCTGTTATGGATATATCGAAAACATTTTATATTAAACATAATACCAATACGTCAAGAGCCCGTATCGATGAAGTACAGTATAAGATTGATGTAAATACTCTTAAGAGAAAAAAGAAGGGAATATTCAACCTGAACGATATTGGCCGAGTCGTAATCACAACCAACAAACCACTATTCTTTGATCCTTATACAAGGAACAGGAATACCGGTTCATTTATACTTATCGATCCTGTAACACATAATACATGTGCTGTAGGTATGATACTTGATAAAAGAGCAAGCGATAAATTACCTTCCAGAATCACTGACATTGACAGGGAAAAAATCCGAAAGGGCAAAAGCCTGGTGAGCACCGATGAACGTACAGGACGAAATGGGCATAAAGGGGGGACGATATGGATAACCGGCCTGCACGGGTCCGGCAAGAACGACCTGGCTTATACTCTTGAAAAACAGTTATTCAGCATTGGAGCATCTGTGGTATTGCTGGATGGCAGCACCGTACGAAGTGGACTCTCCAGGGAGCTTGATTATTCACCTGCTGACAGGGCCGAACACCTGCGTCGTGTTGCACATATAGCACGCATCCTGAATGACCAGGGTATAATTACCATCTGTTCATTTATCTCACCTTATGAAAATATCAGAAAACAGATACAGGAAATAATAGGTAAGGAACGATTTACACTTGTATATATGGATGAGACCAATGAATACTGCAGGACTAATAAGCCTGAACTATATGAGCAGGCAGATGCAGGTAAGATATCAAATGTACCGGGAGTAGATACTGATTATGAGCAACCGCCAAAACCGGATTTCTCATTAGACCATAATAATGCGCAAAGCAATATTCAGAATATTATACATAAGTTTTATCCTCACCTGTTATTATAGTTGCTGATCAGGTAAGCGATTACAGTTCCCAGCCCTGTTCATATTCACGCCGCATCAATGCTATGGCTTCTTTATCATC
>DOZA01000080.1:0-8749 GCA_003518245.1 Bacteroidales bacterium
ATACCCCTTATCCAGGGTAAACTGGCTTTGAGTACATGGCAGAATATTTTCTTCTGTGAGTTTGATGGACCAAGGAGCAAAAGGGAGATAGCTGTTACAGTTATGCAAGCTTAAAATCTTATTAACCTTTCACATAATTTGTTGTTAATAATATTAGATATTTCAATTATCATAATAATTGTATATTTGCACCCCACAATTAAAGTTATAGAGTATAAATAATAAGTATTTCATTAATTAAAGAACCTGATATGGAAAAATCGAATATTGACATTGATGCTTTGTTAAGCAAAATCGCCGAACTGGCAACTACTTATGGGCTGAAGCTTATACTGGCAATTGTGGTACTTGTTGTTGGGCTTATTATAATCAGGACCATAACCAAAGGTGTAACAAGAGTAATGACAAAAGCAAACGTGGATGCATCACTCGTACCCTTTCTGAAAAGTCTTATATCTGTTACTCTGAAAGTGCTTCTGATAATAAGCATTATGAGTATGATCGGCATCCAGATGACCTCCTTCATTGCTGTCGTGGGTGCAGCGGGGCTGGCAGTAGGACTGGCACTGCAGGGCACACTGCAGAATTTTGCCGGAGGAATAATAATCCTTCTTTTCAAACCTTATAAGGCAGGTGATTATATAACAACGCAGGGATACAGTGGTACTGTAAAAGAGATACAGATCTTCACCACCATCCTTACTACTCCTGATAATCAAACTATTATTATTCCCAACTCCCCTATCGCAGTAAATGCTCTTACTAATTATTCAACCCAGGATACCAGAAGGATTGATTTTACTTTTGGCATAGGCTATGACGATGATATTGATAAAGCCAGGAGCGTAATTATGAGAATTATAAATGAAGACGAAAGGATACTAAAAACCCCAGAACCACTGGTTAAGATAGTAAATCTTGGAGATAGCTCAGTCGACTTTGCAACAAGGGTATGGGTTAATTCCGGCGATTACTGGAATGTATTCTTTGATATAAATGAGAAAGTAAAGAAATCATTCGATAACGAAGGAATAAGCATTCCTTTCCCTCAGCAGGATGTGCATTTATATAAACACGACTAAAAAGTTGAGGAGGTTGAGGAGGTTGAACGCAACTGCGCGCCAGCAGTTGCGTTCAACTTTTTCAACTTACGCAGTAAACAATATCATTAATATGAAGCGATTAATAACACTGCCTGTTGGATTATTCCTAACAGTAATAGCACTGGCACAGGATACCACCACTGTCGATGGACCCTGGAAATATAGCGGCATGGCAAGCATTAATTTCTCACAGGTCAGTCTTACCAACTGGTCGCAGGGTGGAGAAAGCTCCTATGCAATAAACGGGCTATCAGCTATTAACCTTAATTATTCTGAAGGAAAAAATTCCTGGGATAACTCACTTGATATAGGTTATGGGGTGCAGAAGATTGGAGAGAGAAACCCTGCAAAGACTGATGATCATCTTGAATTGCTTTCCAAATACGGACGCAAGATTACTGGCAACTGGTTCTTGAGTGGGTTGTTGAATTTCAAAACCCAGTTTACTGAAGGATATAAAGAGACTGAGACAGGAAGGGTGGTAATATCTGATTTCATATCACCGGGATATGTACTATTATCAATCGGCATGGAGTACAAGAAAGATGATTCCTTTTTCGTCATTCTGGCACCGATAAGCGGTAAAGTAACCATTGTTACCAACGACAGCCTTTCGAACGTCGGTAGTTTCGGTGTGGAACCAGGTAATAAATCAAGGTCCGAGTTTGGTGGAACAATAAAAATAGGAGTAAACAAGGATCTTATGGAGAATGTAAATTTCTCCTCTACCCTTGACCTGTTTTCAAATTATTTTAATAACCCCCAGAATATTGATATCAGCTGGAAGGCTTTGCTTAATATGAAAATAAATAAATACCTGTCAGCCAACATAAGTACACATTTAATGTATGATAATGACATAGCTTCTGTTGACACTGATGGTAATCCTGGTGGGCCAAAAGTACAATTCAAGGAAATACTCGGGGTAGGATTCTCTTATAAATTTTAGATTCCAGATTTAAGAATACAAGCCTTAAATCATTTCTATCCCTTCCGGCAATAATCCTTCAAAAGAAAGCGATTTATTAAACTTTATTACTTTTTCTGCAAATGTCATTATTACTTATCCTTTGCTCTTTGTTTTAAGAACATAGAATGCAGCTCTTTAACTATATCCGGGTGGCTGGTTGCCCTGTCCTGTTCTTCCTTTTTATCTTTCCCAATATTAAACAATTGCCAGTCTTCCGGCACATTCGGTTCTTCAGTCCCATAATTAACTATTTTCCAGTCTTCGTATCTTAGTGCCCACCTGTCAGTTTCTTTGTTCCATATCCAGTAAAGATCCCTTTCAATGGAAGAATCGTCAGAAAACAGAACGGGTGAAAGATCTGTTCCATCCAGGACATTGCTATCTATTTTTTCATATCCGATTATTGATGCCAGTGTAGGCAAAAAATCAACAACATGTGTTGGCACATCTATACTTTTGGGATAAAGTTTTCCAGGCCAGGTTACGAAGCCTGGTACATTTATGCCCCCTTCCCATACATCTGTTTTGTAACCCTTCATCGGTAATTCCTGGTTGAAGTCTGTTAGTTTCAGGTCGTCCGGATAAGCATTACCCGGCCAGTTTACCTGCGGGCCATTATCAGAAGTATAAAGTATCAGGGTGTTCTGATGTAAGCCTGTTTCTTTTAAGGTCTTAACAATACTTCCTATAGCATGGTCAAGGTGATGTACTGCCGCCAGGAATAAGCGTTTTTCCGGGTCTTCCTCCGACTGTATTTTACCATCAGGATCATTAAACCATTTTATCTTTTCTTCATTTATCCATCTCAATGTATCCTCAGGATTTATTTGTGTTGGCTGATCAACAAAATCTCCCCTCTCATCAAGAGGGGTATGCGGTGCATGAAAGGCCAGGTACATAAAGAAAGGTTTATTATGTTTCCTCCGGATATATTTTCTTGCTTCACCGGCCACCAGGTCGGTGGCATGTACTCCGTTTTCGTAACCTTTGATAATTTTATGGTTACGATGCCATGTTACGCCGTACTCTCCTTCCCGGTAGCGATGATCGTACATACCTATTGCTCCTGCCAGTGAACCGTAGCTTTCATTAAATCCATAATTATTGGGTCCGCATTCCGGTGAAGAGCCCATATGCCACTTACCACATAGAAAAGTATCATACCCCGCTTCACTGAACATGCTGGCCAATGTAAAGGTTCCATCAGGCAATACCTTTTCGTTTGAGGCCTGAAGACCCTCTTTCCCGAAACGTCCTGGGTAACGACCTGTAAATAAGGCAATACGTGTGGGCGTGCATTGTGGCATGGAGTAGTGTTGCCGGAAAGTAATACCCTCTGAAGCCAGCCTGTCAAGGTTTGGGGTATATACCGCAGGATTATTATACCCTATATCAGCCCAGCCCTGGTCATCAGCTATAATTACAATAATATTCGGGTTTATGTCTTTCTGTGGGTTAACACATGATTTTAACATACTGATAAACAATGCTATGACAAGCATCATAAATATTCGCACTTTCATAATAATAACTATTTTATCTTTTTATTAGCTCTTCATAAAGCTGTATCTTCCAATACCACCGTGGGTGTTCTTGTCTCTTTCTTACAGGTATATTACTATTAATAATCAGTGACTATAATAATCCGGTCTTATCAGCCAGGAAAGTAAATAATAATGATAACAGGAATGCTATAAACGGGGCAATTACCCACATAGCAAAAAACTTCCTGACTTCAGTTTTCCTGAAAATATTCCTAGGCCCCAGTTTAGCCACCCCTACCCCCAGTATAGCAGCTACATTCAGTTGCACCAATGAAGTTGGCACCCCTTTTGTTAATGAGGCAAACAGGAGCAGGCTTGCAGAAATAAAGGCAATTATAACGGCCTCAAATTTACCAAAGAGGACTATTTCCTTACCCGTGTTCTTAACAATCTTATACCCGAAGATAGAACTGCCTATACCAAAGCAGGGTGCAACAATAAGGGTTGATAAAATCATGATGAGTATAAAATTATCATTTGCCGATATACCCAGTTCATTTATTGTCATTGAAGCTATCGGGCCGGCTGCATTGGCAACATTATTGGCACCTATTGCAAAAGCAACATATAAGGCCATAGCCACCAGCAGTCCATTCCAGACAGGTTTCAGGTTGGCATTCTGTGCCCTGGGCATTGTAAGACCTCTTCTCCTCATCGGTTTATAAATATACTTGCCAAGCAGGAAGCTGAGTATAAATGACACTACGGGCAGGATAAACCAGGCCGGGATTATTTCAACAAGAAGCTTATGAGAATTCAGGTCATGAAAATAAATTGCCGGGGCTGTAACTGCCAGCACTGTTGCCTGACTTGTTGATTGCGGTATCCCGGCAATATTTGCTATAAACAAAGCTACAGCAACAGAAAAAAGTATTATTGAAACCACGGTAAAAGACATCATCTCAGGATTTAACAACCCTTTCCCAACCGTTGTTGCTGTCCCTTTGCCCGCAATTATCGCTCCCAGGAAAACCATGATTCCGAATAAACCCGGGATAATACTCTTGCGTATAACATTTGCACCGAAGGCCGCGGAGAAAGCAGGAGCTGTACCACTGCCTCCCATAGTTATTGCAAGCAACATTGCAATAATATATGGTATCAGTAGATGATTAAATATTGGTGACATAACTATTAATATTTGTCTTTGAAATGTGTATTTGGTTTCAGGTAGAGTTTCTCGTTATGGTAATCAAAGATAAGGTTAAATCGTTTAAGCGATCTGTTCCCAATAACTGCATCTGCATTATCCTGTTTTGACCTTATTTCTGCAGGAGCAAATGATGCTATTATGTTTTCCAATTCATAGGGGCCTAAAATTAAACCGGAAATCTTTCCTTCCTTGCAGTATATATCCCCGCTGAGAGCTCTGCCAATAAGAATATCTTTTGTTTCTGAAGGTATATTGAATTTCCTGTTTGCCTTATCCGGCAATACTATTTCATCACCCGCGGCATAATCAATATACATTGATAAAAGTACAGGCTCTTCGTTATCAATTACTACAGAAGCATCAAGCCAGGGAATATTATTATTCTTAAAATACAGGTATATTGGACTCCAGCTATTATCCAGTTCAATCGAATCCGAATCATGCAAAGTCATAGTATTTTTATCATAGTTGAATTCAGTGATATGATGACCGAAGATTGAATACCCGATAATCCCGTTAGCAAAGAAACCTTACGATTCACGAAGAAGGATATCAGGTATAACATATAAATACTTTTAGCCAGTTAGTATTATCAGAATGCAATTTTACTAATAATATATTAAATACAGCATCTCTGCAGATAGTAATATAGTTTAAACTAATACAATTGAGCAGAGATAAACCAGGAGAAGTTAATAAGCTTCAGACTTTATTTTAATGTCAGATCTACTGATGCTGTAATCTTATTCTCACCTTTTTTATCCCAGATAGTTATTTCATAAGTAACAGGATTGCTTATTATTGTATCGCTGATTATAAAACTTGGAAACAGGCGCTCTTTGACCTGGGATGATTCAAGGCCAGAATCTCCAATTAGATCTTCTTTATTAATAATAAGCTCACCTACTGAATCCATTACCTTTAAGCCAAGTCCGATGAATACCATTCCATTTTCTTCCACGAATCCCTCAAGGCCTTCAAATATCAAATAAATATTTTCATTGTAATTAGCCGTGCTTTGAGTAAGTACTTTGTTTTCTCCCTCACTGAAGAGATATACTTCTTTATACGACAGGTTTTCGTTATCAATCATTATCTGTTCATCATGATTAACATCAAAATCCATTGAAGCCACAAAAGTCCCATCTCCGTTTTTATCCCAGATATCAATATGCAGAGTATACTCTTCATCCGAGTGTATAGGATCAGCAAATGTCAGGTTGGCCTGAAGAATCAACGGTGAGATATTTATTCCATCCTGGTATTCAGCATATAGATTAGGATAGATTAATACTGTATCTTCCGACTGGTTAAGTACATATAATTTCATACCCGAAAACACATTCTCCCCATTCTTTTTAAAGCCTTCTATATTCTCGAAATTTATATATACTATCTCACCATAAGTGAATGTATTCCTGTTAATTCCCTTTTCACCATCTGATAGGTATACATCTTCACAGGATAATCCATCACCATGTGTTGTCAGGCCTGTAATTAAGTCCTTTGAAACAGATTTACCCGAATCGCATGATATTAATGCGATAAATATCATAAGAAAGACAATAGTTTGTGTTTTCATACTAATATATTTTTTAGTTATTCTATGATTCGATATTGGCTCAGTCGCTGGTATTGATCTTCATCAGCCCACCGTTATTCAACATATATTATTCGTCTTTCACACAGCGAACAGATAATCCCATACCTTAAAAACAGAACACTGCACGAAGCCTTGATTAAGATCTTCATGATTACACTTCTTTAATTATGATTAAATCCACGGTAATATATCATTCAAGTTACGAGGTGTTTAGAAGAAAGTCAAGTTTATTTTAGAGTATGGGCCAAAGCAATTAGAATAGTACTTAATCCTGTTATTATTTAAATGTGGTTTAGGTATTTGGTAAATCGCGAGTAAAAATCATTTTGGTAATTATTTTACATCAGATATATCCCTTGACCTTAAGGAGTATTATCACCAGAGGATACTGAGCTTACCATAAGCAGACGAGGGTGATGAGCATAACGAATGAGAAGCAAGGCACGGATCTGGAGATCCGCGCCAGCAAATTCGGAAACCTTAGCCTCAGCCTCAGCCTTAAGTGCCTGATCTTACATTCCTCATAAACCCCTTATACCCTGCTCTCATTACTGCGCTCCCGGAAAAAATATGGTAAAATTCCTCTTCAGATAGGCTTTTCCACTGATCGGTAGTATAATCAAGTATCTCGGGCAGTGGCTCAAATTCTTTTATGGTTGTTTCTATTGCTTTATGATTCCATGGACACACCTCCTGGCATATATCACAACCGAATATTTTCAGTCTTGCTTTCTCAGCGTATTCAGGTGGTATATCTTCCTTATTTTCTATTGTAAGGTAGGAGAGGCACCTGTTTGAATCTATTGTCCTGTTTTCGAGTATTGCTGATGTAGGACATGCTTCCAGGCACCTGGTGCAGTTGCCACAATAATCTCTGGCAGCAGGTTTATCATATTTAAGCTCGATATTGATAATTAAAATCCCTATAAAAAAGAAAGAACCTTTTTCCCTGTTTATAAGCATACTGTTTTTACCTATCCACCCCAGTCCTGCTGCTTGTGCCCAGGCTCTTTCAAGCACAGGGTGAGTGTCAACAAACACCCGTCCTTCAATCCCGGGTTTCTCGACCTTGATAAATTCAAGTAAAACATTCAGCCTGTCTTTCAATATCCTGTGATAATCCTTACCAAGGGCATACCTGGCAAAAACAGGCTTGTTCTCAGGTGGATTATACTCATGATAATAGTTCATGCCGGCAACAATAACAGACCTGGAGCCAGGGACAAGGAGACCGGGGTTAATCCTTTTCTCCCTGTTTCTCTCCATGTAAGTCATACCCGAATGGTGACCGTTCTTTAACCAGCGGATCAACCTGTCACCATGTCTGTCGAGTGGTCGGACAGTGGCTATTCCGAAGAGGTCGAAACCCAGTTCTGCTGCTCTCTCTTTTATTGTATCATGCATATGACTAAAGGAAACCCAGTTCCAGCTTTGCTTCGTCGGTCATCATACCCTTATCCCACGGAGGATCAAAAGTAAGTGTAAGATTACAGTCCTTTACCCCCATGGTGCCAGCCACCTTATATTTTACTTCCTCCATAATCATATCGGCCATCGGGCAGCCGGGGGCAGTAAGTGTCATAGTAATATTTGCCACATTTTCCTTATCAAGGCTGATTTCATATACCAGCCCGAGATCATATATATTAACCGGCATTTCAGGGTCATATATAGTTTTCAATACTTCTATAATCCTGGCTTCTGTTTCCATATATTCATTACTGTCCATAATAATTTCATTTATCCTGTTTTGCCTTATAAGCCAGGGCATATATTTTCATCTGTTTCAGCATAGCCAGCAACCCGTTTGACCTTGTAGGTGAAAGGTTTTGATGCAGACCTATCCTGTCAATAAAATATAGATCAGTATTTAGTATCTCATCCGGTGTTCTGCCTGACAGCACTTTAACCAGGAGGGCTATTATTCCTCTTACAATAATTGCATCACTGTCGGCTGTGAAGAATAATCTCCCATTTGTTAGCTCAGGGTACAACCACACCCTGGACTGGCATCCCTCTATGAGGTAATCATTTTTCTTGTATTTCTCTTCTATTACCGGCATGTCCTTACCTTCTTCAATAAGATGATCATACCTGTCCATCCAGTCATCAAACATTGAGAATTCCTCAATAATAATATCCTGTACCTTGTCAATGCTTTTCTCAGGAATGCTCATAGCATCATCATCTTAACTTTTTCTATTCCTTCAATGAGGCTGTCAATCTCTTCTTTTGTATTATAAAAACACATTGAAGCACGTATTGTACCGTCTATTCCAAATCGTGTCATTATCGGCTGTGCACAGTGTGAGCCTGTTCTTACGGCAATACCCATTTTGTCAAGTATCATACCTGCATCATACTGATGCACTTTAT
>DOZA01000080.1:8777-12025 GCA_003518245.1 Bacteroidales bacterium
GCAGCTTCTCATTCGAATAGTCTCTCAGCTCATTTTCATGCTTAATAATATCGGGCATGCCAACAGATTCAAGATAATCCAGTGCTTTTGCCAGTCCTATTGCGCCAATAAAATTTGTCGTTCCCGCCTCAAACTTGAAAGGCAGTTCATTATAAGTTGTTCTCTCAAAACTGACCCTGTCGACCATATCACCGCCACCCTGGTATGGAGGTAATTCTTCCAGTAATTTTTTCTTGCCATAAAGCACACCTATACCTGTTGGTCCGTAGATCTTATGTCCCGAGAAAGCATAAAAATCGCAATCAAGGTCCTGCACATCAACATTCCCATGCTGTATTCCCTGTGCCCCGTCAACAAGTACCGGTATATTATAATCATGCGCCTTCTGTATTAGTGTTTTAACAGGCAGGATAACGCCGAGAGCATTTGATACCTGGGTAACAGCCATTAACTTTGTTTTCTCATTTATGAGCTTTCCCAATTCATCAAGGCGTAATGAGCCGTCATCATTAACAGGTATAATCCTTAAGCGGGCATTTTTTCTTTCGCACATCATCTGCCAGGGGACAATGTTAGCATGATGCTCAAGCTCAGTAAGCAATATTTCATCGCCACTTTGTATAAACCTCTCCCCAAATGAAAAAGCGACCATATTTATTGAAGCTGTTGTACCTGCGGTAAATACTATTTCTTCTTTTGAAGCTGCATTAATAAAAGATTTTACCTTTTCTCTTGCCGACTCATATTTCTCTGATGATATATCGCTTAGAGCATGCACTCCCCTGTGTATATTACTGTAATATGTACTGTATGCTTCATTTACAGCCTTAATAACCGTTTCAGGTTTCTGTGTTGTGGCTCCATTATCAAGATATACCAGTGGTTTGCCATATACTTGAGTTGATAATACGGGAAAATCAGATCTTATTTTGTTAATATCAAACACGTTTTTTACTATATGTCACAGTTAATATTACATGTTGCACACCTGCTCAGTTCACCACGTAAGCGTTGTAGTACCAGCTCATCAATTCTTTCACGCAGTACTTCGGTGCGGATATTCTCTATTACCTCATGAGCAAATCCAAACATTAGCATAAGCCTGGCTTCATCCTTATTAACGCCTCGTGATCGTAGATAGAACATAGCATCTTCATCCAGCTGGCCCACTGTAGCACCATGACTGCATTTTACATCATCGGCATATATCTCCAGCTGGGGTTTGGTATCCATTCTTGCATCATCGGTCAGTAGGATACTGTTATTTTTCTGGTAGGCCAGTGTCCTTTGTGCTCCTTTATTAACCAGTATCCGTCCGTTAAAGGTCCCGGTAGCATAATCATCCAGCACTCCTTTAAACAGCTGGTTGCTGACACAATCAGGTGAAGCGTGATCGATACTTACAAAATTATCTATATGTTGCCAGCGGTCGGTGAGGTAAAGCCCCAATGCATTACATTCAGCCCCTGAACCATTAAGCCGGTGATAAGTACTGTTACGCACCAGGCCTCCATGAAGAGTAATATTATTTGACACGGCATGACTGTTCTTTTCCTGGTGAATAAATGTATGAGTTAGCTTGGCAGCATTATTATGCTCATTCTGAACCCTCAGGATATCAAAATGTGAATTTTCACCCACATATACTTCTGTAACCGCATTAGTAAGAAACTTCTGTGGTGACAGTGCATGATCGCACACTATCATTGGCAGTTCAGCATTGTCTTCAACAATTATAAGGTTGCGATGTTGTACAAACATATCGCCATCAGAGTGCACAAGATTAATTACCTGTATTGGTTTATCCAGTGAGACACCCTTTTCGACATATACAAATATCCCATCTGATGCCAGGGCAGTATTTAACGGAATAAGTCCGTCTTTGCCATTCTTAGTGTACCTGCCATAGTGCTTTTCCACTATGTCCGGGAATTTTTCTGCTGCCTCGGCAAGGCTCCCCACCCATATCCCTTCAGGCATACCTTTTATTGTCCCATTATATTTAGGTGCAAACCCATTCAGTAGCACCAGGTCGTGGCTGTCAAGTTGTGTAACCTCACATTTAAAATCTTCAGCAGCCTTAAAGTCAGTAGCCTCAGGGACAAAATATGATTTGTAATTAGCATTGAACCATGGTTCCAGGTTTGTATACTTATATGATTCATTTTTACGGTCAGGAATACCCAGCTGAGTAAACTGTTTCATTGCATCACCACGAAAACTGTTTATCAGGCTGGCAGAATTTTTTTCTATCCTGCTGGTATTCTCCCTGAAGAGTTTTGAAAACTTTTGTATTGTAGCTTCTTTTTTATCCATAATTCACTACATCAACATCTTTTTTTATCCATTCATATCCTTTCTTCTCAAGCTCAGTTGCCAGTTCCTTGCCACCTGTTTTCACTATTTTACCATCATAAAGTACATGAACCACATCAGGTATAATATAATCAAGCAGTCTCTGGTAATGAGTAATCACTATAGTGGCGTTTTCATCTGTTTTAAGCTCATTAACGCCGTTTGCCACTATCCTGAGAGCATCAATATCAAGTCCCGAATCAGTCTCATCAAGTACAGCCAGTTCAGGTTCCAGCATAGCCATCTGGAATATCTCGTTCCTTTTTTTCTCACCTCCCGAAAAACCCTCGTTTACTGACCTGCTTGTCAAACCGGATTCAATTTTTACCAGTTCCTTTTTTTCTCTCATCAGCTTAAGGAAGTCAGATGAAGACAGTGGTTCCTCTCCCCGGTATCTCCTGTGTTCATTAATAGCCGTCTTCATGAAATTGACCATGCTCACACCCGGTATCTCTATAGGGTACTGGAACCCTAAGAATATCCCCTCCTTAGACCTTTCTTCAGCTTCCATTTCCAGAAGGTTCTTTCCCTTATAAGTAACCGTTCCACCTGTGATCTCACCAAAATCTTTTCCGGCAAGAACGTAAGCAAGGGTGCTCTTACCCGATCCGTTAGGCCCCATTATAGCATGTATCTCTCCTTTTTTCACATTCAGTGAAATACCTTTCAGTATCTCTTTTCCCTCTATTTCAACCTTTAGGTTTTCTATTTTTAACATATTGTATTAATGTTGAATCGTTGAATTGTTAAATTGTCCCGAAAAGCTTTCCTTTTCGAGGATCCCCGAATCGAAGATTCGGGATTGAATCGGGTATTATCAATAAACTCATCTCTCAAGTTTGATATTCTGTTTGTCCCCTCTCACCTCTCACCTCTCACCTCTCACTTCTCAC
>DOZA01000327.1 GCA_003518245.1 Bacteroidales bacterium
CATATAAGTGAATGTTGCTTCCGGACTACTTTCATCATCGATCACTTTTAGCAGGCCATGGCCGGGGGTAGCACCCGAACTTACCTGGAGACCGTCATTCATACAGCTGACAGGGGTAACAGACCCTGCATAGGATACAACTTCCATTTCATCAACACCGATATTAAAATATTCCCTTGCCCTTATCCCCATCTTGACACCTATGATTGCATAAATGCCAAGGTGACGATGAAGCTCGTTAGTAAGCACACCGGCTTCAAATTCCTCTTTGCCATGACGCTTTATTATTTCAGGGATATATTCTTGTAAATCAGGGAAGTAATATGATGTATCAGAAGGGATGTCTTTAAAAACCTGGTTCCTGTTTACCGTGTTGCCTGATAGTATATCACAAATCATATCATCGGTGATCATTCCCGCTTCGGGCAGAAAAAAGGATAGCTTACCGGCTGTATCTACTTTAAATATAGATGGGTAATGGAGGTAAACGGGTATCATATCATCAAACATGCCAACAATGAAGTCATGGTCTTTGCCAGAGTGGAGCAGGGAAGCAGTATTTTTAGCATAAGGTGTGTTTATTTCAGCTATTTGATTTATAAGACCGTTATCATATAATTCCGGGGAATAATATCCAACAATATCTATCGGTACCTCTCTCTGTATCATCTTCAGGGCGGCCAGCGTATCAAGCTCGTAATTGAATCCTTCAAGTGGTTCAATACCATCATTGCTCCAGATGATTTTTTTAACCTGATTGAAAAGGCTGGGATTATCTTCAGAAAAATGGTATGCAGTATTAAGGCTTCCAAGTGAGATAAAGCTAAAAGGTGTCTTCTCATGTTCCAATACATAGCTTAGCACCTCGTAATAATTTTCTGCGTTATCAGCGTTAAGATTCGTTTCATCAGCCCATTTATATGCCAGGGGGAGGGCCATCTCATTGTATCCTGACTCCCTGTTAATACCCACAGGCAGCCCTTCATGGTGATAAGCATTGAGCAGACTTCTGACTTTAACCCATGCCTCATGAGCAGGTATTACCCCTCCTGATGCAATAATGGCCAGCACCCTGACATCGGGTGAAGCGAGTAACATATTGATAGCTTTAAGGTCATCCATACCTCCATCTGTATCAATAATAACATAATGGGATGGTTTCCACGGATGAGCAAATATTAATTGTGTGCATAGTATTAATATTAATGCACTTACTATTCTCTTCATAATATTTCTTTATTATATGCGACTGTAAAAATACACAAATGTCGTGCCCATATGAAAAAGTTTTTTCTATATTGAGCGATCATTCTTTCCATTGATGATTTATGAAAAGGTTCTGGATAATATTCATACCCGGGATAATTATAGGCATGTTAATTATTACTGGTGGCAATAAGGCTGTAAAGGTTACTTCAACAGATGAATTTTGTGCCAGCTGTCATGTTCACCCACAGGCAACCACCTCGTGGAAACAGTCAGTGCATTATATCACAGTATCGGGAACAAAAACCGGATGCGTGGAATGTCACCTGCCACCGAAAGGACAGGGACATCTGCCGGCCAAGGTAAGAACAGGCTTAAGGGATTTATGGGGTTATTTATTCAAGGATCCGGAAAGTTTTGACTGGGAAGAAAAATCCAGACTTGAAAATGCAAGACATCATGTTCCCGAGAGCAGTTGCTTATATTGTCATGGAACATTGTTCACTCCCGAATTATCCAGGGAAGGGGAGGAGGCACATCTGTATTATGACCAGTCGGAGAAGACCGATGATTTGCACTGCATTAACTGTCATTTAAATGCAGGTCATTATATTGAAGGATATATACATGGTGGGAATGAGGGTTTTGGTAAAGACATCAATATTCCTGACACTGTATATAAGCATCCTGGCAGGGCAGATGGTTTAAATAGCTTTACAGAATATATTCCCGGTTCAGCTGTTTCCTTTGATATGATTGCCATACCGGGAGGAAGTTTTTTGATGGGCTCGCCCGAGGATGAGCCATACAGGGAGCAGGATGAGGGGCCCCAGACAGAGGTCAGTGTGGATCCATTCTTTATGGGTGAGATAGAAGTAAGCTGGGATGAGTATCTGGTATTTTATGCACAGACCTCGGCCGAAGGCAGGACAAGCGATACTGAAGGCTTGCGGGCTGAGGAAGCTGTTGATGCCATTACCGGGGCTACCCCTCCCTACGGGCAGCCCGACCAGAACTGGGGCCTGGGTAAAAGACCCGTTATATCAGTTACTCATCATGCTGCTGAAACTTACTGCAGGTGGCTGAGCCGGGTAACAGGCAAAACATACAGACTGCCTACCGAGGCTGAATGGGAGTATGCATGTAGGGCAGGTACCGGGGAGATTTATTTCTTTGGGGGTAGACCTACTGATTATGAGAGAAGAGGACTGGCTGCCAGATTGAGGAAGAATGATACCGCAAAAATTAATACCTTTGTTGTGTATCAGGAGAACAGCCCGGGCAGAACCCAGAAACCTGATTTAGTAAAGCCAAATCCTTTCGGCCTTAAGAATATGTTGGGTAATGTAGCCGAATTTTGCAGTGACTGGTATTCAGAAGATGCATACTCAGAGTATAAGGGTGGCCCGGTAAATAATCCTACAGGGCCTGAGTATGGAGAGGAACATGTAATCAGGGGAGGTTCATTTAAAGATAATGCCGGAGATCTCAGATCGGCAAGCAGGGCTAAAACAAGCACTGATGAATGGCTGAGGACAGACCCTCAGATACCCAAAAGCATATGGTGGTACTCCGATTGCTTCCATGTGGGCTTCAGGGTGGTATGCGAATATGATGAAAAGACAGGTAAAAAATAACTCATAACTCTTAACTCATTTATAACTATGAAAAAGCCAATATCACGACGTAACTTCCTGGGCAAAGCTGCAGTTGCCGGTGCTGCAGGTGCAGTAGTGCCCTCATTTATGAATTCCTGTGCCCATGACGGGAAAATGAAAGATATAATATTGCCTGGTTTTAATGACCAGGCACCTGACGGTCCTGAGCTAAAAGCAGGGCTTATAGGATGTGGTGGACGGGGTACCGGTGCTGCAATAAATTTTTTGTCGGCCGGTACTAATCTTAAGGTAACAGCACTGGGAGATGTGTTCACAGACAGGCTGGAATCATGCAGGGAAAGATTATTAAATCAGAAAGACAATGAGGTGGCTGATGAAAACTGCTTTATTGGATTTGATGCATACCAGAAAGTGATAGATTCGGGTGTGGATATAATTATTCTTGCCACACCACCTTACTTCAGGCATGAACAGTTTGCTGCAGCCGTAAATGCACGCAAGCATGTTTTTATGGAGAAACCTGTGGCAGTTGATCCTGTTGGTGCCAGGTCAATTATGGCCACTGCCAAAAAAGCTGAAAGCATGAGGCTTAACGTGGTAACAGGAACACAGAGAAGACACCAGAGGGATTATGCAAATACATATGCCAGGGTGGCCGCAGGTGAGATAGGGGATATAGTAAGTGCCAATGTTTACTGGAATGGTGGCAAGCTATGGCACAGGAATCCCAATCCTGATTGGACAGAGATGGAATATATGATACGCGACTGGGTAAACTGGTGCTGGCTGTCAGGTGATCATATTGTAGAGCAGCATGTGCATAACCTTGATGTGGTTAACTGGTTTACAGGCATGCATCCTGTTAAAGCGGTAGGCTTCGGAGCAAGGCACAGAAGGGTTACAGGTGACCAGTTCGATAATTTCAGTGTTGACTTTGTTATGGGAAACGGCATACACGTACACAGCATGTGCCGACAGATTAACGGATGTGTTAATAATGTCTCTGAAAGGATACAGGGAACACGGGGCTCATCAAACTGCAGAAACCAGATATATGATCTTGGCGGTGAATTGATATGGAGCTATGAGCCACAGGGGACAAACGAAGAAGGAAAAGCAGTATTAAAAGTAGGACCATACGACCAGGAACATATTGACTTTGTAACAGCAATCAGAACCGGAGGATATATCAATGAGGCGGAAAACACGGCAATATCAACCATGGTAGCTATTATGGGTAGGATATCAGCTTATACCGGCAAGGAGACAAGCTGGGATGAAATGATGAACTCAGACCTTAAACTGGGACCCAAAGTATTTGAATTCGGACCAGTTGATATATCAAAGAATGTACCTATACCGGGAGAGGCATTTAAGCCAAAGGTATAATGGATTTTCTGAAAAAGGTTTTGTACATAATGGCAGTTGTTTCAACTGCCATTGTCTTATTCGGTTCATGCAGCGGAGACAGAAATACACTACCTGTCGTGTATGCCCCGGGTGAAGGGGAGGCCCCCTCATACCCATATTTCAATATCCCGGTAATTGACCTGGATGGTGATACTCACCGGCAGGTAATAGTTGACAGGGAAGAAGGACAGTACCTAGGGCACCCTACCACTGTACTCCTGGATGATAATAAGACAATGTTATGCGTATATCCCAAAGGGCATGGCAGTGGTGAGATAGTGTATAAAAAAAGCTATGATGCCGGACTTACCTGGACAGACAGGCTGCCGACACCTGAAAGCTGGAAAACATCAAAAGAGGTGCCAACACTCTATCGCATGATAGATCAGGAAGGTAAAAAAAGAATCGTAATGTTTTCCGGGTTGTATCCTGCACGAATGGCAATAACAGAAGATGATGGCCAAACATGGACTGAGCTTGATACTGTTGGTAACTGGGGAGGAATAGTAGTAATGGGTGCTATGACAGATCTTAAAACAGGTAAAGGCCAATATATGACCTTTTTCCATGATGATATGAGGTTTTTTACTGAGGATGGTATGTCAATCTACGAAGCTGACAGGGAAAACAATGAATCCAGTCTCTTTACCCTGTATAAGACCATCAGTAATGATGGAGGATTAAGCTGGGAATATCCCGAGATCGTTTTTCAATCGAGAGAAATGCACCTGTGTGAACCACGTATTATCAGGTCGCCCGGTGGGGATCAAATAGCAATGCTGTTGAGAGAGAACAGCCGAAGAACAAATTCGCAGATTATTTTTTCGGATGATGAAGGTAAGACATGGTCAGAACCCAGACCCTTACCCAATGCCCTTACAGGTGACAGGCACGTTCCAAAGTATGCACCTGACGGCAGGCTACTGATCTCATTCCGTGACAGAAGTCCAAGCTCCTACTCAGGTGAAATGATAAAAATAGCCAGGGAGAGAGGAGAGACTGATTATAGTAAGCTTGCAAAAGAAACAGGCCTTGGCTCTCCTACCGAAGGAGATTGGGTAGCCTGGGTGGGCACTTATGATGACTTGGTTAATGGGGGTGAGGGGCAATACAGGATCAGAATCAAGGACAATAAAAACGGGTGGGATACAACCTACCCCGGTGTGGAAGTGCTTCCAGATGGTATTTTTATTCTGACCACCTATGGCCACTGGGAGAAAGACAGGCAACCATATATACTGTCAGTCCGGTTTAAGCTTGAAGAGACTGATAAACTGGCCGGATTTTAGTCCTCAAAAAAGTTTTATTTCTTCTTTGTGTGATGCAGAAGTGTCTTTTTGCGTGGAGGCGGAGCAACCTGGTGGAAAACTTCCTTGTTAACCAGCTTTATTGATTCAATGGTATAAAGAGCACGGGGATTGTATTCATTGATAATTTTTAATACCGACTTTACCATACTCCTTTTTACAATTACATATACAACACCCACTTCACCTTCCACACCATGAGCTCTTATTGATGTAACACCAAAACCAGAATCTTTCAGGGCTTCAACAAGGTCAAGGGCTTCACTTTTGGTTATTACCCTTATCATCTCATGACCTATGGCAAGACGCTCCTCAAGCAACATGCCTATATAATTACCTGTAGCAAAACCACCAGCGTAGGCAATGTAGGCTACCCAGTTATCAAGGTCCTGGAAGATCCTGCTGATAGCAAGTAACCATATAAGTATCTCAAAAAAACCTATTATCGGGGCAATATGCTTCATCCCCCTGGCAACAAATATTATTCTTATAGTCCCAAGGGAAACATCAGCTATCCTGGCAAAAAATATAAGAAGAGGCAGTACCAGGTAAGAAAAGATATCACTGTTTATTATATCCATGATTAAAAGTAAATGAATTATTTATATTCCAATATTCCATCCTCTGCCCTAAGTAGCTGGGCGTGGGTCAGACTGCGTCCGCCGAAACTGGTCACGGATCTGGTCCCGATAGCTATCGGGATCCGCGCCAGCGAAGGTGGAAATACTCGGTCCCATTAATCCAATATAGTCACTCCAGTGCCTTTTTCAGCGCCTCCATTGTTGTATAGTATTTAACTATCATATTCGGTACTTCCCATTCCGGCATATTTCCTTTCTCCAGGTATTCAATATATTTCTCTGTTACCTGGCTAAAATGAGCTTCGTGACCTGCCCTGTATTCATCAGGTATACTGAATTTCCAGATCATATCACCGACACTCTCTACTGTAATACCTTTCCATGGCAGATCATGGACAATTGTGTTGATAAAGTCAGTATCTATTTCATTCGTGTGAGTCCTGAGATAAAGTGCCGGCCTGTAATTCTCATCCTTACCCTGCCTGATAAAAAGATCACATTTGCTACCTCTCATTATTGAATAATGTGTGTCGCCTGTCCCTTCAGGAGCCATGTATTTCCATTCAACAACTACTTTTGCCCAGGTATCTTTAATCTTATAAATGATCTCACCATTGGCATATACCTGTATGTTACCATCTATATTATATTTTTCAAGGTATGGAGGAAATTCTTCGAGACCTGTAACTTTCTTGAAATCATCTTTGCTCAATATTGTAGGCCATCTTCTTGCTGAAATAATTTCAATATCCGATTTATTAAGTATGATCTCAGGGTAACACTCCCACTGTATCAGGTCAACCAGGTGGGTTGTAACATCAACAATACCTTCACCCTGCTGGTTGGTATCAAAAAACCATGGGGGTCTGACAAGGGCTGAGCCAGAGACATATTTAAAGAAATGATGTGTACTTTCTTTGGTTACAGCCGGCTCCTCTGCTGAGCCTTTAACAAGAGAGCCGAAGAGGTCTGCTTTCTGGGAGAGGGCTTTTTGAAGCATCGTTGTTATTTCGTATCTCTCGGTCATAATATCATATAGCAGCACGTTTTTTTCCCGGGCTGCCTCAAATGCTTTTTCCAGCAAAGGGAATTTATCCGGTGTAATAACCATAGGTTTATCGGCCAGCACATTAAGGCCGGCTGTAACAGATTTAAGGATATAATCCGTTTTCTTATTGTTACTACCCGCAAGAACAACCACATTACCGGGTCTTTTCTCAATCATCTCTTCAAAAAAATTATCCCCGGCATAAGTATTTTCGATCCAGCTAGTAGGATTGTTCTCCCTGTTATTGAAAGCTTTGATCCTGTCAAGGTGCAGATCCAGGTCATTACCTCCAGGTGCATAGACATAGGCTTCAGGGGACACATTATCATACATGCTTTTCTGTACCAGGGCAGCATGGAAATGTCCGGGGTCAACAGTCATTAACTTGATTGTATCCATTTGTTCAGCTTTTTCATTATTGCCTGTATTGCATGATGATATACACATCAATATTATTATTGGTACAAAGCCGGTGTGTTTCATAATTATATTCCATTAAAGTTATCAAGGGTATAATCTGTCCCGTAAGGCCATCTCTGTGGTCTGGAAAGCATGGAATTAGCTTCATCATTATTAATAAAACGCTCCTTGTCCGGGTTCCAGTAAAGTTTCCCGGGCAGTTTCATTGCAATATGATTTACCAGGCAGGCCGAGCATGATCGGTGTCCTATCTCAGCTGTTGCCACAGGATCTTTGCGGCTGATAATACAATCCAGCCAGTTCTTATGTTGTTCAGGGCTTTCATAAAGATGTATCTCCCCGGGACCGATCTTCGAGTCAAGTATCTTTTTGTCGGATGCGTCCAGTGCCTGCAGCTGCGTATCTTCTGCTCCCGGGTCAGAGGCTGTAACCTTTACTGCTCCCCTTGATACAAATATCCATCCTTCTGATCCTATGAACCTTACGCCATTGGGATATTCACCGCTTATATGCATTGTTACCCCATTGGCATATTTCGCAGTATGTTTAAAATCGCCATGTACATTCCACAATCCTGTTTTTGGGAACTCGGCATAACCTTCAACCTCTACAGGACCTGTATATTCTGTACCCATACCCCAGTGTGCAGTATCGATATGGTGTGCTCCCCAACCTGTAATCATTCCTGCGCCGAACTGTTCGCATCTCAGCCATCCGGGCCTGCTGGTTATGCTTTCCTGTGAATGTACCCTTTTCTCGGTATAATATGCCATGGGAGTGGAGCCCAGCCACATTTCATAATTAAGGTTTGGAGGCACGGGCATTTCAGGCTCTTCAGTTCCTGAGGGATCGCCGGGGAGGCCTACATAGATAGTATGTATATCACCTATCCTGCCATTTCTTACAAGCTCACATGCTCTTTTGAACTGGGGCCATGGATCAAGTGATCTTTGCTGGCTGCCCTGCTGGAAGATACGCCCTGTACGCTGCATAATATTACTCATCTGCCGGCCTTCATCGATGGTGAGGGAGGCAGGCTTCTGGAGGTAAACATCTTTACCTGCAAGGGCAGCTTCTATTGCCGGCTGAGCATGCCAGTGGTCAGGTGTTGAAATTATCACGGCATCAATAGACTTATCAAGCAACATTTCACGGTAGTCCTGGTAGAGCTTAATATCAATAAAGGTCTTTTTCCCTGTTTTTTCTTTATAAAAATTCAGTGCCCATTTTTTACCTGCTTCCATTCTTTGTGTATCAACATCAGCAATGGCCACAAGGCGGGATATATCATGCTTAATAGTCAGGGGCAGGTCATGTGTCATAGCTATACGTCCAAAACCTATCTGGGCTATATTGATCCTGTTACTGGGCGCTCCTTTACCGAAAACAGATGAAGGCACAATGATTGGAACCACTAACATGCCAGCGGTACCTGCAGTAGCCCGGCCTATAAATTTTCGTCTTGTAAGTTTCTTCTGGCTTGCCATAATATATGCTTTTATTTTATTCAGGAATAGTATTTGTTTTCACGTTTGTGTAGTCAGGGCCGCAACCATCTCCCACAGCCCATTTAATGCCTCCGGTAATATGTGCTAAAAAAGTAGAGTCAGTATAATGTTCTATTTTATGACCCAGGGCGGTATAGAACACCCTACCTCCTTCAAATTCATGGTACCATGCCAGCGGGAAATAATTACCGAATATTTCCCCGGGGTAAACATCTTTTTTATCGTCTTCCACTGTTCTGAGATCTGCAGCCAGGAGAATATTAATATCCGGATTAAGATATTTAAGGTAATAACACTCGTCTTCCCATTTCCATTTTTCGTCCAAAAAACTGGTAGAGGGATGTTCATGATCGATTACTTTGATATCAAATGTCTGGAAGGGAGGGTGTCTCTCAAACTTTCCTCCCAGCATTGCCCAGAACCATGGCCACTCGCGTTCTGAACCACAGGCAGAATGAATACCTACAATACCACCACCAGCATGAACATATCTCACAAAAGCAAGTTTCTGTTCTTCAGTGTCAAATATCTCGTTATTGGTGTTTGAAAGAATAATACAATGATATTGCTTCAAATTTTCTTCATTGATATCACCGGGATCATCACTGGCATAAACAGTGAAATTGTTCTCTATCCCTATCTTTTGTATGGCTTTTACACTTGCTTCTATATTATCATGCACATAACCATTACCGTTCTTTGTGTAAACAAGAATCTTTGTTTCAGATATTTTTTCTTTTGAGCAAGCTGCAATGAACAGTAATAATGCTGCCAGCAGGATGAATGAAATTCTATTCATGATTATCAGATTTTATACTCAGTATTCTAACATTGGGAGGATATGCAAAGTCAATCCAAAATTTTTCAGCTAGCGAAGGATCAATTTTACCATCGTATACCAGAAGGCGATATTTTTGTCTGTAGGTCTTTCCGGCTTCTGTCAATCCCTCAAGTATCCACCATAGTTTTATTTCCTTTCCGGTTTCCATCTGGACTGGTATTTTGCTTGATTCCGGAACCCCTTTTTCAACCAGAACCAGACTACAGCTGTCAATATTGGGTGAAAGAAATTCAATATTTATACATACGGGTGTGTTGTATCGGTCATAATTACCTGCTTCAACCTCAAATGATGCTAAGCTTGAGTGCTGAGAGCTGGAAACCAGGCATGAAGCCAGGAAAAATAGTAAGACGCAAATACTATTACGCATAGAAGGATGATTAAACCGTGAATATACTAATTATTCATATTTTTCACTTCATCCAGAAAAGCCACAATATTTTCTGTTGGAGTATCCGGAGCCATTCCACCTCCTACAGACCATATAACTTTTGCACCTTCCGGACTTATACCATGCTGTTCGCGTATTGATTTTCTTACCTCTGATTCATTACCTGCTGCCATCACATCACGGGGGGGTATATTGCCCAGCAATACAATATCAGGGCCGGCTAATTCATGTATATCCCTGATGTTGTGCTCAAAGGAAAAATTAAAAACATTTACGCTCATCTCCTTTAGATGTAAAGCAGTAATAAGCCCTTTTGCATCATTGTGGAGAATCTTTACCGGGAGCTCCAGGGAACTGAATATTTCAAGGAAGTAGGGGATAACGAATTCCCTGAATTCATTTTCACCAATGAATCCTATTATATCATCAAGGACAAGGACACCTTCAATTGAGGGGAAACAGTCTTTCTGGTATTTTATCCACCTTTTAATAAAGGCTGTTAGTTGTTTCATCAGCCTGTGAGTCTTTTCAGGATCAGTCATAAGAGCCATCATAAACTCTGTTGTTCCCATAAGGAAAGAAGCAATGTTCAGAGGTCCTCTTGTGACTGCAAACCTTATATTGTGACCCGAATCTATAATTCTATTTTCGAAAGTTTTTAGTCTCTGTATCATATAGGGAAGGAGTCCGTCAGTTTCAACACATGGATTAACAAGCTTATCAATATCATTAATACTTTCCAGCACTTTACCTGCATGGGGCAGGCTTGTTTCTGACCATACCATTCTTGCCCCGAAGGCCGAAGGTTCAGTACACATACCGTATTCAGACCAGAAACCCGGTATGAACCAGGCTTCGGGGAAAGTATTTATTGCCTTTACATTGGTTTCCCACCAAAGTCTGTCACATGCATAATACTCAATGGTACTGATATTATTCCATCCGGGTAGCCATGGGCTGTCAATAATAAAACCTGAAGGGACATAATTAAGATCACCTCCATTTATAAAAGTCTTTAAATCTGACCATTGTTTGTTTGTCATAATATCGTGTTTGGTATTAAGGGTAAATAGTCGGTGTTTACCTGGTCATTATAATAAGGAAGTTAAGGTAAATAAAATGTGTAGTTATTTCAAATGCATCATCAGTGGTCAGGGCACAAAATAAAACCTGTTTATGAGCATCTCTCTTTTTTTTAATGGTATATCTTCATAACTTTGAGATAAGTGATTACCTGAATATTTATAAACCAAATATTTTATTACCATGGCCGATTTTATATATGAAAAACCTTTTCAGATCAGTAAAGACGATACTGAATACCGCCTGATAACCTTAGATTATGTAAAGCTTAAAAAAATTAAAGGACGTAAAATACTGCATGTTGATCCTGCAGGACTTGAAATGCTGGCCCGTGAAGCCATGAACGATGTATCATTTTTGATGAGAAGTTCTCATCTTGAAAAGATCAAGAAAATACTTGACGATCCTGAAGCCACAGATAATGATAAATTTGTGGCATATATAATGCTTAAGAACCAGGTTATAGCTGCTAAAGGGGAGTTACCTTCATGCCAGGATACGGGTACGGCAATAGTTATTGGTAAAAAGGGGGAGAATGTATATACCGGTGCTGATGATGCAGAATTTTTGTCAAGAGGGATTTACCATATTTATAAAAATAAGAACCTCAGGTATTCACAGATAGTGCCCTTTACCATGTTCGAGGAAAAGAATTCCGGGAGCAACCTGCCTGCGCAGATTGATATTTATTCGAAACCGGGTAAAGAATACGAGTTTCTGTTTATAACTAAAGGAGGAGGATCTGCCAATAAGACTTTCCTTTACCAGCAGGCTAAGTCGCTGCTGAACGAGGAAAGCCTAACGAGATTTGTCAGGGAAAAGATACAGGACCTGGGTACTGCAGCCTGCCCGCCATATCACCTCGCTCTAGTAATAGGTGGCACTTCTGCTGAAGCCACACTGAAAACGGTCAAGGAAGCGTCTGCAGGTTACCTTGACCATCTGCCTACCGAAGGTAATGCAAGCGGAAGGGCATTCCGTGATCTGGAGTGGGAAAAGAAAATAGAAAAAATATGTCAGGAGTATGGCGTGGGAGCCCAGTTCGGAGGTAAATATTTTGTTCATGATGTGCGCGTAATACGTATGCCAAGGCATGCAGCTTCATGTCCGGTAGGAATAGGTGTAAGTTGCAGTGCCGACAGGAATATAAAGGCTAAAATAACCAAGAAGGGAATATTCCTTGAACAACTTGAAAAAGATCCTGAAAAATATATGCCGGAAAAAGCACCATCACTTGAAAAACCGGTTGAAATCAATATCGACAAACCAATGGAAGAAGTACTTGCCGAGCTTAGCAAGTACCCTGTTAAGACCAGGTTGAGCCTTAGCGGCACACTGGTAGTTGCAAGGGATATGGCACACGCCAGGATCAAGACCATGCTTGATGAAGGTAAACCGATGCCAGATTATTTCAAGGACCACCCGGTATATTACGCTGGCCCGGCAAAAACACCTGAAGGAATGGCTTCAGGAAGTTTTGGCCCTACAACAGCCGGCAGGATGGATCCATATGTTGAGCTTTTCCAGAGCCATGGAGGATCAATGATTATGCTTGCAAAGGGCAACCGTTCAAAACAGGTAATAGATGCCTGTAAGAAATATGGTGGTTTTTACCTTGGTACAATAGGTGGTCCTGCTGCCGTGCTGGCCAATGATAATATTAAATCAGTTGAAGTCGTTGATTTTGAAGAACTGGGAATGGAGGCCGTCAGGAAGATAAAGGTCGAAAACCTTGCAGCATTCATCCTTACCGATGATAAGGGGAATGACTTTTTTGATGAATACAATGATTAGGTTCAGGCGAACGAAAAAGATAGATAATTAGAGAGTTGTTAAGTTGTTAAATTGTTGAATCGGGAAGTTGAATAGTGCAAGAAATGCCGAAGTCAGTATGTATATACCCGATTAAACGATTTAACAACTCAACAGTTCAACAGTCTCATTTGAGGCCTATCTTTTCTCCTTTTGAGGCTTTCTCTGCCACCTCGGTTATACGGTGTTTACGGGTTTCATCTTTCTTAGCCGCATTGATCCACCTTATGCACATCATACGGTACGATTTAGGGAAAGAAATAAAATATCGGAATGCCTTGCCGGTATTGTGAAGTTTATTATCCAAATCTTCAGGTATTTCAACTATGGAAGGCGTTTTTTCAGTTTTGAGTATCAGTGAAGGATCTTTCTTTGTTTGTTCAAATAGTCCCATTCCGTGACTGGACATTCTACCATTGCTGATCATTTTTTCAGCACGCCTGATATTCATCTCTGACCATTTACTGTTCCTGCTCCTGGGAGTGAATTTCTGGCAATAAGTGTTTTCATCAATCCTCTTTATTATACTATCAATCCATCCATAGCAAATTGCTTCCTCAACAGCATCATCATAGGGAATACGAGGTTCACAGGTGTGTTTCTTATAATAAATAAGCCATATCTCCTTTTCCTTTTTATGATTCGTCTCGAGCCATTCGCGCCATTCTTCCCGGCCTGTTACATGAAGGGTTTTCATTCCATTTTTAAAATAAAAGATAAAAGATAATAGGGAAATGTGCAAAGAAAAAAAATAAACAAGGCTAAGGCTGAGGCTAAGGCTCATGTGGAAAAATTAACGAATTAACAAATCAACCTTATTAGCTTACTGAAGATTATTCAGTAGATTTGGTGCCGATAATTGTTAAGTTGAATAGATATCAGGTCAATTGGAAAAATGGAATATAGATAATATACCCGGCCAGGATAATAAAATTGTTATTATTACAGGTGCAAACAGTGGTATAGGCTTTCAAACAGCAAGGATATTGTCCTCAAAAGGTGCAAAAGTAATCATGGCATGCCGTAATAAACAGAAAGCAGAAAAAGCTACGGGTAAAATACTCAGGAGATTTAATAAGGCAGATCTGGAATTTATGCACCTCGATCTGTCCAGCCTTGATTCAGTAAAAAAATTTGCAGAAGAGTACAAAGCAAAGTACAAAAAACTTGATGTTCTTATAAATAACGCCGGAGTTTTGGGCACCCCGTACAAGAAAACAGAGGATGGCTTTGAATGGCAGTTTGGGGTTAACCATCTTGGCCATTTTGCACTGACTGGTTCCTTGTTGGATTTATTATTAAGAACACCGGGATCAAGAGTTGTAACTATAACCAGCATAGCACACTTCAGGGCAGTGATTCATTTTGAGGATCTTTCCGGCAGGTCATGGTATAGCCCGATGAAATCATACCGGCAGTCAAAACTGGCTAATCTCCTTTTTGCTTATGAATTGCAAAGAAACCTTAATGAGAAAAATGCAGATTCAATTTCAATAGCGGCCCACCCGGGGATAAGTGCTACGAATATTGTATGGTTGCCTTTCCCCGTCAACAAGCTTAAAGACCTTGTATTGATGAGGGCGTACAGGGGAGCAATGCCAGGTATAATGGCAGCTACAGACAGTGATCTCAGAGGAGGTGAATATATAGGCCCATCGGGCAGGTGGCAGTCATTCGGGTACCCCGAAATCCTAAAATCCAGTGTCGCATCATATGACAGAACATTGTGGAAGAGATTGTGGGAAGTATCTGAAGAACTGACAGGAATAATATTCTTCTAATAATACAAATATGAAACCAGCCGGTGTGAGTAAGACCCATACCAACAGGCCTGGCAGGCAAAAAATATGGAGGATAAAAAAGGCTACCTGTTATGGGTAGCCTTTTTATTTGTGTAATTTCTTATTTACTATTCGTAGGCATAGTCCTTAATCATGGTTGCAGCATTCCAGTTTGATGATGGAAGATCACCAAATATCATACTATTGGCACCAAACTTAAGAGACTTGGCATTAGTATACCCTGCAAGTTTCAACAGTGAAGCACAGAAGGCCGCAGATTGACCACTGTAGCATACAACCACAATCTCATAGTTCATACTCCCGGCATTGGTCTCTACATGTCCCATGACATGTGGCACAATTTGCATTATAACCTTCGATCTGGTGCTGTGGCAACTGGTCAAATCCTTCAGGACCACTCTTACCACTTCTCATGGCAACTTTTCTTTTCTGTTCTGTACCATGGTGCAGGCTGGTTGAGAAATCACTTACAATATCGCCATGGCAGTCACCACATTTCTCAACATACTGTTCCGAGGGATGCCTCAGAAAATCACCTGAATGAGACAGTTCCTTGTCGGATGTTTTATCAACTCCATTGTGGCAATCAGTACATTTCAGCATATCATGAGTTGAGGACTTAAATGCCTCATAACCTTCACCTTCCATTATTACCCTGTCATAAGGATCATAATGGGGTGCAGAGCCACCACAACCACCTGCCGGGGCAGCTGTATCCGGAGTATGCACTTTTTGAAGATGGGCATAATCGGTATGACAACCTTCGCAGGTCCCGTAGGGCAGAGTTTTCTTATCCTTGTTTGTGACTTTTGCACAACCCACGATAAGCAGTCCTGTTAGAAGGAAAAAAAAGGGCTTTAACTTGCTGAATATGATTGCTTACATAATATATTATTGTGAAATAATTAACAATCACTGTAAAATGCATTGTATTGCTGTAGAAATTGCTGTTTCCTCCCTAACTGCAAATATCATGCTATATGAGATCAGTATTAATTTTCGTTGATCTGTGATAGTAAAGAAACTGATCTATATCATGTTTTCTTGCAGTTTTTCTTATATTTACCGCAAAGAAAATTTATAAGGATGGATGAAATTTTAAGGTATACGGCATGCACAATAAGTTCACATTATTACAAGTGCTTTGATAAATTAACGGAGGAAGAAAGAAAATCTATTGAAAGGCAGTCAGTTACTATTAAATATAAAAAAGGTGAGATAATCTGCAAGCAGGGTAGTTTTGTTTCCCAAGTGATGTATGTGGAAAAAGGTCTTGTTAAGGTTTTTCTCGATAATGGAAAAAATTCACTGGTGTTGAAAATAATCCCTGATGGTAATTTGCTTGACCTAGCTTCTGTTTCAAAGGAGTTCAATACCTACCAGTACTCAGCTATGGCCTATATTGATTCGGAAATTAAGCAGATTGATATTAACGCTTTCAGGGAGCTGCTTAATACCAATTCCGAATTCGCAAAGGAAGTGATTGATGTATTAAGTGCCAACAGCGTACAGATATACGGAAGGTTTTTCTGCCTTACACATAAGCAGGCTTTTGGCCGGTTAGCTGACATCATTCTTTGTCTTTCGGAACTTATATTCAAGAAGAAGGAATTCGAGTTGCCCCTATCGAGGAAGGATCTGGCTGAGCTATCAGGAATGAGCTCAGAGACAGTGATAAGGATACTGAAGAAATTCAATGAGGAAGGACTGATAAGCATGAATGGAAAAACATTTACTGTTCATGATTATGACCGCCTGCAGCAAATAAGCGATAAAGGCTGAAAATGTCTTATTCCTGCAATAATTTTAATAGATGGTCATCCGTGGTCAAGTGGTTCAACATGTATAGTTGAGTCGATATCAAGCTTTTCCTTAATTTCGTTTTCTATCCTGGTTATGATCTCATGGCTTTTATTTATGGTAAGTGTGCCATCCATTATCAGGTGAAAGGTCAGTTCCTTATGAGTAACATAGTTATGTATATGAAAATCATGAGGTTGTAAATCTTGCCCTGTAATGGAATTAACGATTGTAATTATTTCTTCTAAAAGGTCATCACCGGGTTTTTCTCCAAGTAGTTTATTAACTGACCCGGCTATTATCCTGTAGGCAGCATACACCAGCATCAGGGATATTATAATTCCGAGAGCACTGTCAATCCACCACAAATAACTTCCCAGCATAATACCTATTAAGACAATGACAGATGACAGTGCATCGGTACGATGGTGCCAGCCGTCAGCCTTAACAGATACATTATCAGTTTTTCGCGACAGGTAAAAAGCATACTGGGCGAGGCCTTCTTTTACAGCTATTGAGGCTATAGTAACAGTTATGGCAATCAAGCCAAAATCAGCTGATTCTTTTTCCCTGTATTGAATAACAGAATCTTTTATGAAGATATAGGCGATCAGTATTAACAACAGGCCTATTATTAATGCTGTTATATGCTCCCATCGTCCATGCCCGTAAGGGTGTTGATTATCTGCTTTTTTGGCCGAGAGATTAGTTCCTACTATTACAATTACTGAACTGGCGGAGTCAGAGAGGGTATGCCACGCATCTGCTATAAGAGCAATGGAACCTGACACAGTACCTGCCCAGAGCTTCAGCACGAATAATACCAGGTTTGAAACAATAGAAACAATTCCCTCAAGATATCCTGCACGCTTTCTTTCCATAGTTTGATTCAGTTATAAAACAGGAATATTTTTTCCATCTGCCGTATACAAAGATAATATTGTATACTATATTTTACCCAGCCATCTTCGAGTTTTCGTTTTCGCGGCCAGGCATCTGCAATATTAATCCTGGTGTTTAAGAACATTTCGTGTATATGCGAGGTATGGTATAAAACATCTTTGGGCTGTGCCTTTTTTGATTAATTTGCAGTAGATAATTAAAAATGTATTCTCTATCATAAAAAATTAGATACTATGAAAAATAAAGTATGTATATCTGGAATTATTGTCTTATTTTTTATTTGCATATTATCCTGTCCTTTAAACGGTCAAAACTACAGGAATACATCTGATCTTACCCTGGAAGATATTATGAAGGGTAATGACTGGATGGGTACATCACCGGCCAACCCGCAATGGAGTGCAGACGGGTTAAGGGTATTCTTTAGCTGGAATCCCGAAAAGGAATTGATTGCATCAGAATATGCATATTCTATTCATAACGGTGAAATTTCAAAACTGACTCAGGAAGAGATAAGCAATAAAGTATTGATCAGATCAATGATAACTGATTATGATGATGAAAGGCAATTTTTTATTGATAGGGGGGATCTTTACGAATATGATAAGGCAAGCAATAAAAAGCTCTTAGTGCTCGACATGGAATCTTCGATAAATTCTCCTTCCTTTTCACCTGACAGGACGATACTCTATTTTACCCTCGGGAATAACCTCTATAAGTATAAGTTCAATGATGGCACGATATCGAAAATCACAAATTTTATTAAGGAAAAGAAGAAAGATGAAAAAAAACCATGGAGTAATGACCAGGAAGAATGGCTTTATAATGACCAGCAGGAGTTGTTTGATATTATAAAACTTAATAAAGAAAGGTCGGAAGTCAGGAAAAAGATGATGAAGGCACAGGAGAATAAATTGCCTGTTGCAATCACCACAGGCAAGGCAAGGGTGTCAAATATATCAGTAGATGGTTCCGGGTCTTACGTTACATATACCCTGTTTACGCCATCGCAGGGAGGCAAAAGTGCAGAAATGCCAAGGTATGTTACAGAAAGTGGCTTTACAAAAACTGATAAGGTAAGATCAAAGGTGGGTTATAGCTACGGTAAGATGGAGCTGGGTATTTTTGATGTTAAAAGGGATACCTTTTATTATGCTGATATAAATTCTTTACCTAGCATAAAAGACTACCTTGTCTATGAGCAGGAGCAGAGGGTTGAGAAAAGAGATGAGCCCAGGGAAGTATTTTTCAGTTCCACATTCTGGTCGCCCGAAAGAGATATTGCAATAGTAAATATCAGGTCGACGGATAATAAAGACAGATGGATTGCCAGACTTGACCTGGAATCGGGAACACTTACATGCCTCGATCACCAGAGGGATGAAGCCTGGATATCAGGATCAGGTATAGGCTGGTCGATGTCGGGAGGCAGCCTGGGCTGGATTGGTAATAACAGCTTTTATTTCCAGTCTGAAGAAAGCGGCTATTCACATCTCTATGTCTATAATATCAAAAAGAATAAGAAAAAAGCACTTACAAAGGGCAATTATGAGATATATAACCCCTTACTATCTAAAGATAAGAAGTCTTTTTATTTTACATCTAACGAGGTGCATTCAGGAGAACATCATTTTTACATCATGGACATAAGGAGCGGAAAGAAAGTTAAACTAACAGATTGTAGCGGACATAACGAGGTGTTACTTTCACCTGATGAAAGGGCCATGATTATAAGATACTCATATGCCAATAAACCATGGGAATTGTATATTAAGAAAAAGATTGAAGATAATACATGGGGAGAAAGTCAACAGATAACCGATTCTTATACAGAGGATTTTAAATCATACAATTGGAAGGAGCCGGATTTTATCGTGGTAAAGGCTTCTGATGGTAAAATGATCCCTGCAAGGATATACAGGCCTGAAAAAGGGAAGGGCAACGGCTGTGGAGTGGTATTTGTCCATGGGGCTGGTTACCTGCAAAATGCACATAAGGGATGGAGTTCATATTTCAGAGAATATATGTTCCATAATTTCCTGGTAGATAACGGGTATACCGTACTGGATATGGACTACAGGGCAAGTGCCGGCTATGGGAGATACTGGAGAACAGCTATTTATCGCCATATGGGAGGTAAAGACCTGAGTGATAATGTTGATGGCGCAAAATATTTGATTGATAATGAGGGTGTTGATGCTGAAAAAATAGGAATATATGGAGGATCGTACGGAGGGTTTATTACTCTTATGGCACAATTTACTGCACCTGGTGTATTCAAAGCAGGAGCAGCATTACGTCCTGTAACCGACTGGGCACATTATAATCATGGCTATACAGCCAATATACTGAATACGCCTGTGGAAGACCCGGTTGCTTATAAAAGAAGCTCTCCGATATACTTTGCTGACGGATTACAGGATCATTTGATAATGTGCCATGGTATGGTTGATGATAATGTACATTTCCAGGATGTGGTAAGGCTGTCTCAACGATTGATTGAATTACAGAAGGATAACTGGGAAGTGGAAATATACCCTATAGAGCCTCATGGTTTCAGGGAATGGACATCATGGCTTGATGAATATAAAAGGATTTACAAGCTTTTTGAGGAAACTCTTAACGTGGACTGATTTGCCAGGTCGATAATTTCGGATGGATTATTACGGTTCAGTACCGTGATATATTTGCCTTTAAGTGATACTTCTTTATCTGAAAAGGTTTGCTTTAATGCTTGAAGAGCCTTTTGGGGATTGTTATTGTTCTTGCTTAAATGAGCCAGGCAGATATGGCTTAGCTTACCACTGATATTATCAGCCAGGAATTCTGATGTTTGATGATTGCCTAAATGACCATGGTCTGACTTGATTCTTGTCTTTAAGGAATAGGGATAATTGCCATCCAGGAGCATCTGTTCATCATAGTTTGATTCAATGATCAACAGGTTGGCTTTTTTAATATACCCGGCAGCAGTTTTGCTGATATACCCCAGATCGGTGGCGATTGTGATACTCTTCCCGCCGGAACAAATATGAAATCCAATAGTTTCCGGGGCATCATGGGAAACAGGGTAGATCTCAATGTCAAAACCTGCCAGACTGAACCTTTCTTCTTTTTGGATGTTCCTTATGCAATCGCGTGATATATTTATCCCTCGGTCAAATATACTTTTCCAGATATTCACGGTTGTGTATGCAGGAAGATGGTTCTTCCTGGTTAGGACTTCCAGTCCTCTTATATGATCTGTATGATTATGTGATATCAGAACCCCCTTTATGTCCTGAATGGATACACCAATGTCTTTCAGGAATTTGCGTGTAACAGTCGCTGAAATGCCTGCATCAATCAATATACTTCCGAACCCGTTTCCCAGATAATAACAGTTGCCGCTGCTGCCGCTGCTCAGACTGCAAAAAATTAACTCTTTCAATAATCTCTGTTTGAAATTCAAAGGTACAAAAACCTTGCTATGCTAACGCATGGATCGGACTTTGTTTTCTTCCATATTTCACCTCCATTTGAAAGGCCTGCACTGAGCCTGTCGGTGTGAGGTGTCCCGGGGGTGGTTAGATCACTTTTGATACAGCCCCCTTTGTTGTAGAGGGGATTGATAAAATATAGACCTTTGCTTTGGTACATCTCTTGACTACCATAACGCATGTTACCTAATATTAACTTACTAATAAGTAACTTACTTTTTGGTTAATTGTCATAAATGTTTTATCTTGGAAAAAAATCAAAGATATGAAAGTCCCTTTTACATATGGAAAACTGGTTCATGAGGATGATTTTACGAATAGAGTCCATGAATTCAGGCGGTTGGTTTCAAATTTCAAATCTTCAATTAATACCATTCTCATCTCCCCGAGAAGATGGGGTAAATCATCACTTGTACTTAAAGCGGTAAAGCAAGTAACAAAGGAATCAAAGGATATAATCATATGCATAATAGATTTACAAAATATTCGCACAGAGGAGCAATTTTACAAATTATTGGCGACAAAAGTATTGCAGGCGTCATCCTCAAGAATGGATACCATTATGGATAATGCAAGAAGCTTTCTTGGTAGATTTATTCCTAACTTAAGTTTCAGCCCTGATCCGGGTACAGACCTTAAATTATCCTTAGATTGGATAGAAGTAAAAAAAGACCCGGATGATATATTGAACCTTGCAAATAGAATTGCACACAAAACAAAAAAAAATATTGTTATCTGCATCGATGAATTCCAGAATATTACTGAATTTGAAGATCCACTTGGTTTTCAGAAAAAACTAAGGTCTCATTGGCAATTGCATCAAAAGGTATCATACTGTTTATATGGCAGTAAGCGTCATATGCTTATGGAAGTGTTCAGTTCTCCTTCAATGCCTTTTTACAAATTTGGGGATATCATATTTCTGGAAAAGATAAAAGAAAAGGATTGGGTAGGCTTCATCCAAAAACGCTTCAAAGAGACAGGCAAAGAAATTGAAGTTAAAAACGCTTCCGCTATTGCAAAGCATTGCGAAAATCATCCATATTATGTTCAACAACTGTCGCAGCAAGTTTGGTTAAGGACAACCAAACACTGCGAATCTGAAACAATTCAGAAAGCTTTTGAAGATATAATAATGCAATTAAGTATGCTTTTTCAGCTCCTGACTGATGACTTAAGCACTAAGCAGATAAATTTCCTGAGAGCTGTTACTAATAATGAAGAACAAGTTACATCACAGGATGTATTGAAGGAATACAACCTGGGCACATCAGCCAATGTTGTCAAAATTAAGAGAACGCTTCATGACAGGGAAATAATTGACATAATAGGAAAAAAGGTTGAATTTATGGATCCATTATATAAGTACTGGCTTAGAGAGTATTATTTTGATTAATACACTTTGTTAATTCCAAAGCCCAGGTTATATAACTATAACTACCATGCTAAGGCATGTATCAGGCTTTTTTTCCCATATTTCGAGGCGCAAAGTGCTCCGCACTTA
>DOZA01000026.1 GCA_003518245.1 Bacteroidales bacterium
TAATACCTCGTGCATCCATGGCCTTCCCTTTTGATACTCATATCCAAATTTTCCTTCACGTGGTAATAAATAAGTAACACCTGCTATGGATAAACCAAATAATATACCCAGGTAAATATTCTTTTTGTTCTTAGACCACCAATCTGTTACTGACATATCTTATATAAATAATTATCTGACGCTCAATTATAATTGCAAAAATAAAGTAATTTTCAAGAAAAACGATAAGGAAGGATTTATAGGCTAAGGCTAAGGCTGGTGTGGATCTCCTGCTTCGCCATCCGAAACATCTTGAAGGATGGATCCACACCATGCTTCGACGGACAGAGGAGTATCCTATGTAAAGTAATTCCACCATTCCATCATTCCAGGACTCCATTATCCCAGTATGTCCATCACAAAACATTCCTTTTTTTTATACTTTTACATTGTATTAAAACCAATATAACATGGATAGCTTAATTTGTGCCAATATATTTGTCCCTTTAAGAATAGGTCCTTCTCATAAAAGTGAACAGGGAAGTCAGATTTTATTTGGTGAGAAATATACAATTATTGATAAATCTTTAAACTGGATCAGGGTAAGAAATGAATTTGATGGATACGAGGGATGGCTTGATAAAGATCATCACCTGTTTTTTGAATCCAGGGAGGAGAATTCCTCTGACATAATTGTAAAACCTGTAAGATTTACTGATGACAGAGGCAACAGATTAATACTTGAAGCCGGCTCCGTGATATATAATTTTAATAAGGACAGGAATTCATTTACTATTGGGAATAATACTTTTACGGCGGATGAGAATCTTTTGACCAGTCCTCCCGATGAAACTTTGAGTCAAACGGCAAAGAGATTCCTCAACTGCCCATACTTATGGGGAGGCAGAACAAGTAGAGGAATGGATTGTTCAGGCTTTACACAGCTGGTATATAAACTGCATGGTTACAGTCTGCCACGTGACAGTTTTGAACAGGCTGAAGTTGGTGAAACAGTAAGTTTCCTTGATGAAGCCAGAGAAGGAGATCTCCTTTTCTTTGACAATGAAAGAGGCATTATTACCCATGTTGGAGTATTGATGGATAAAGATTATATAATTCATTGCTCAGGTAAAGTTAGAACAGACAGGATTGATCACCAGGGAATATTTAGCCAGGGAACCAATACATATACGCACAGGTTAAGAACTATAAAGAGACTATGCAATGTATAAGATGCGAGAGGGGTGGTGAATGTTATAAATCCTTACCATATATCTATTGAAAAGAGGAACAAAGCAACAATAAATTATAAATTATGAAAGACGAATTACTTCCGATAATAATAATCATAATTATCCTTCTTGTGATTTACCTTGTACTGAGGTTTATAAACCGGAGGGTAAGAAACAGGGTCAACAGCTCTAATTATCGCAGCCGAAGAAGGTTATAATTTTTCAAGTACTTTTTCAACTATTTGTTTCTCAACCTTTTCTGATTGCACATTAAGCTCAGCAGCTTTTGCTTTTATATCTTCACCAAATTTCTTATCCAGTAAGCCATCTGTATTTACGCATACATTCATGTATGCACCTTTTATGCATGACCGTACGGCCAGAGCACCAACACCAGCATCGGTAACTGAATTAGGATTACCTTCCTTAACCATTTGCTCAATAAGCTCATAAGCCTTATAAGCTGTCTGCATAACTTTAAAAGGTACCATTATAGCATTTTTTGTTGCCTTCTCAATAGCTTCTTTTCTTTCTGCTTTTTCTTCTTCACTGGACTTAGGCATCCCAAAAGCTTTCATAATCATATTAAACGCATCGGTATCCTCATCAACCAGTTTTAACAGCTCAATCTGTATTATTTTACCCTTTTCAGCCCATTCTGAAAACTCCTCCCATCTATCATCCCAGCATCTTTTATGCGAAGAAATATTTGCCACCATAGATCCCAGGGCGGCTCCCAAAACTCCCATATAGGCTGATATCGATCCTCCTCCCGGTGCAACTGACTCTGAAGCTGTTTCATTCATAAATGATTCAAGGCTGAGTGATACAAGTTTCTTTTTCTTTCTATCCTTGATCCTGTATTCTATTATCTTCTCTTCCGGTTTGAATACACTCAGTTCATCCAATCCCATTGACTTAACCGCAATTTTAATCAGTTCACTGTCAGCAACGCCGGTTGATCTCTTTTGCTTCCTTAAAAAGTATCTGCCTGCATCCAGCATGGCTTTAAGCGGTATCAGCCCCACAAGTTCTGATCCTGTTACGCGCATTCCCCTTGATTCTGCACTGCGGCTAACTTCATCAAAGGCAATATGTACAGGTGTAACAGTAATATTTGTGAGGTTCATTGATATCTGCGCTATTCCGTACTCCTCTATGAACCAACCTATTGCTTTTACTTCTTTTAGTTTTCCTGGTATCATAACCGGGTTACCGTCTTTATCCCTGACAATTTTCCCGTTCAAAGTATTACCTTCCCTCTTTACACGTCCCCGTTCCCTTACATCAAAAGCAACAGAATTTGCACGCCTGGTTGATGTAGTATTAAGATTAATATTATAGGCTACCAGAAAGTCACGGGCTCCTACTGCAGTTGCTCCTGTGCGTGGGTTAAAAATGGCCGGGCCATGATCAGGCTTCCAGTCCGGGTCAACAAGTTTATTTTTCAAACCTTCATATTCACCTTCCCTGCAATTGGCAAGATTTCTTCTATTATTAATATATGCTGCATTCTCATAACAATAAACCGGTATCGACAGTTCTGAACCTATCCTTTCTGCCAGTTTCCTGGCATATTCAACCGTTTCATCCATTGATATACCTGACACAGGTACGAGTGGACATACATCAGTTGCACCCATCCTGGGATGCTCACCATAATGTTTTGACATATCAATCACCTCAGATGCTGTTTTAACTGCACGAAAAGAAGCCTCTACAACACTTTCCGGAGAACCTACAAAAGTAACCACTGTTCTGTTAGTTGCCCTGCCAGGATCAACATCGAGTAATTTTATGCCTTCAACTGACTCAATGGCATCAGTTATTTTTTTGATTATTGATATATCTCTTCCTTCACTGAAATTAGGTACGCATTCAATTATTTTTTCAGACATAACGATTAATAAAATTATTTAAATGTTTTTATATGTTTTATTTTTCTCAGGATGAACTTTATCCTTATTGATTATAACTCATCTCCAATCGAGTATTCCATCATTCCATCTCAAGAATATACCCATTCAATATTACAGTATCAATCAGCTTAGTACCATAAGCATATGGCATAAACTCATATGATGGTATTTCTTTAGTTATAAACACATTAGCCACCTTACCCCTGCATATTGATCCGTGTGTATCAGACAGTCCCATTGCATAGGCACCGTTCACTGTTACGGCATTCAATGCTTCCTCCGGTAACATCCTCAGCTTAATGCATGCAAGTGACATGATGAACTTCATATCGCCCGATGGTGATGAGCCCGGGTTATAATCGGAAGCAAGTGCCAGGGGTAATCCGCTTTCAATCATCTGCCTTGCCGGGGGGTCATCCATTCCCAGGAAGAAAGAAGCACCTGGCAGTAATGTTGGCATTGTTTCACTGTTTAACAAGGCTTTAATCTCATCCTTACCGGTAAATTCAAGATGATCAACAGAGAGCGCTTTATATTTCGTTCCTGCCTGTATACCCCCTGAGTAAGCGAGTTCATTGGCATGTATTTTTGGTCTCATCCCGTGTATTATCCCTGCCTCAAGTATCCTTTCCGTTTCTTCTACCGTAAAAAATCCTTTATCACAAAATACGTCAATATATTCGGCAAGCTTTTCTGAAGCCACAGCAGGTATCATCTCGTTTACAACCAGGTCTACATATTTTGACTGGTTATTCCTGTGTTCTTCGGGAACAGCGTGTGCTCCCAGGAAAGTGGCTTTTACGCTAAGTGGTGTATTTTCACTTATACGTTTTATTACCCGCAGCATTTTCAGCTCTGATTCTGTTGTAAGTCCATAACCACTTTTTATCTCCACTGCACCTGTACCCAGTGAAATAATTTCTTTTATCCTGACCATCGACTGTTCATACAATTCATCCTCTGTTGTCTGCTGTAATAATCTGGATGAATTAATTATACCACCCCCTCTTTTAGCTATTTCCTCGTATGACAGTCCTTTAATTTTATCCTTATATTCTATCTCCCTGCTACCTGCATAAACTATATGCGTATGAGAGTCACAGTATGATGGGAAAACAAATTTCCCTTCAGCATCAATAATCTCAGAACGTTCATTATCACCCGGGTAAGTATTCATTTCTCCAAACGAACAAATAAGCCCGTCTTTTATCTGCAGCCATGCATTATTTACTGTCTTCATATCAGACATTCGCGGTCCTGATTTATATTTAACAGGCTCATCCTCAACTTGTACAAGTCCTTTAATATTCTTAATAAGGATCTCCATTATTCTGGGTTTTTAAGATCAGCTAAGGTAATAAATATTTTTTCTTATTTTTGGCTATCAGTAACTAACGAATACCTATTCCCATGAAAAGAATCATTATCACTGTTCTGATTTTAACATTATGTTTATCAGTATTTTCTCAGGAGAAAACTATCAAAACAGGATGGAATATAGGTGGTGTCCCGGCTATCACTTACAGCACCGATCTCGGATTTCAGTATGGAGTCGTTCTCAATCTTTTTGATTATGGAGATGGATCAGGATATCCTTCTTACGATCAAAAATTCTATTTTGAAGTTTCCAGATTCACAAAAGGCAGCAGTACATACCGTCTCATGTATGAGACCAAGACACTAATACCAGGTGTAAATATAACTTCTGACCTTGCTTATTTAACCGACCAGGCCTATGATTTTTATGGATTCAACGGCTATGAAGCTGTTTACAATGAAGAATGGACAGATAGTGATCTTGATGCCAGCATATACAGGTCAAGGTTGTTTTACAATACAGACAGGAAGCTGTTCAGGTTTAAGAATGATATAAAGGGCAAGCTGGCAGGGAACCATTTCCAGTGGAATGCCGGTCTGGAACTCAAGAATTTCAAGTTTGGACCTGTTGATGTTGAGAAGCTTAATAAAGGTAAAGATGATAATCTCCTGCCTGATATTGACGGCCTGTATGATAAGTATGTGAATTGGGGTCTTATAGGAGCTGATGAGGCAGGAGGGGGCTTTATAACAACCATAAAAGCGGGTATTACATATGACAGCCGTGACTTTGAAGCAAATGCTATGAAAGGTATCTGGGTAGAAACAGGTGTGGAAGCTTCACCGTCATTTATCAGTGATGCAGGATTTGCCAAATTCTTTGCTATATACAGGCAATATTTTACGATCATTCCTGAGGACC
>DOZA01000313.1 GCA_003518245.1 Bacteroidales bacterium
ACCTTTGAAGGATCGATTCTATAATTATGTATTACTGTTTCCCTGGTGAGATTACTTACGGTTATAATCCGGTCCGCAGCATCCATACCAGCTTTTTCTATATTATACACTACTGGGTTAACGCTGCCACCGCTGCGGTCAAAATCAGTGGCATGTACATGAATAACAAGTGGTTTACCCGATACATTTTTTGCTGCTATACCGGCAGGATAAGCCAGCCAGTCGTGAGCATGAATAATATCAAAATCATTCTCATCTGCAATTATTGATGCGACCAGGGCATATTTATCTATCTCCTGGATCAGGTTTGTACCATAGCCTCCTGAAAACGAGAGCCTGCCCTTGTTATCAGCTTCCACGAAAAGCCTGTTTTTTTTCTCCTTTTCCCTGGTCATTCTCCAGAAATCTTCGGGATCAGTATATGGTATTATCTGTGACTCAACCTCTATCTTATCAAAGGTTCTGGATTCTCCCTTATAAAAGATCTTTTTATAAGCAACCTGTACATTATTTGCTCCTATAAGCCTCACGCCTGTCTGGTCTTCATCACCATATGCCCTTGGAACGACAAAAAGTACATCTATATCGGGTATTGAAACCATGCCACTTGTCAATCCATAGCTTGCTGTTCCCAGACCGCCACTGATATGAGGGGGAAATTCCCAGCCAAACATTAATACTTTCATCCTTTAAACATTTTTTTCACGGTTAGCTGATCATTAAGATCTATGATCCTTAAAATTTCGGCAACGCTCCAGGCCTGTGAGATAGATCCACCGGGGAGATGCGGAGGATCACCATCATAAACTTCCGAGATACTGCTTACTCCATGCTCGTCCATCACTTCTTCAAATCGTTTGATAAGTGTACTGGTTTTTTTTACCCCCTTTTCACCGTATAATCTAAGGTAAGCTTCGGCATATGGCCCGATCAGCCATGGCCATACGGTACCCTGGTGATAGGCTTCATCACGTTCATCCTGGTTACCCCTGTAAATACCCTTATAATGAGGGTTTTTGGGCGATAAAGTTCGTAATCCGCGACAGGTGAGAAGCTCCCTCTCAGCAATATCCAGTATGCTTTTTATCATAGATCTGTCAAGCATGGTATATTGTAATGATGCAGCAATAAGCATATTGGGCCTTACGTACATATTCCTGCTACCATCAGCTTCAACATAATCAGCCAGATAACCCATTTCTTCATCCCAGAAATACTTAAGAAAGTTTTCCTTTACTCTTTCAGGCAATTCATATATTAGATCCTGTATGTTCTTATCGTTATCCTTCTTCATATTCTCTTTTGCAAAGCAAAGGGCGTTATACCATAAGGCGTTTATCTCGACATTATATCCCATCCTGGGCGTAACGGGCCCTGCTGAGGTAACAGCATCCATCCAGGTAAGTGCTTTCCCTTCTTCCCCTGCATATATCAATCCATTTTCATGCATGCCAATATTAAAAGATGTTCCCCTGGTATAAGTATTAATTATCTGAATAACAGTTTGACCATACTTATTCCATCCATCCTTCCCTCCGGCATTAATATACTGCTGCACAGCCCAGATAAACCACAGGGGAGCATCCACCGAATTAAAAGCATAATCACCGGTTTTACCCATATTGGGAAATAGTCCGTCTTTCATCTTACCTGTTTGTGTATCCAGTATTTCCCGGCATGTTTTAAGGTCACCCCTGCTAAGAGTAAGCCCCGGAAGTGAGATAAAAGTATCCCTGCCCCATGATCCGAACCAGTGATAACCTGCCATGATATCTGTATCCTTCTTCCTTCTGACAATAAATTGTTGTGCTGCATTAAGCAGGCAGTTACGGAAATTATCACGTGGCACTTTGGTCTTAATAACATTTGAAAATCTTGCTTTAAGACCCGAAGGATTAACTTCATCAGTAGATGCAGCGAATACTATGCTTTCACCGGCTACCATATTCAATTCAAAATACCCGGGGTTAAAAAGGTCTTCTTTATAATCATAGCCTCTTTTATGTTCTTCAATATATTCAACACCATAAACCCAATCAGGAACTTTAACAAACTCTGGTTTCTTTGAAAACTGCAAGCTCAGATACGGGAATCCATCATAAAGCTTCATTTTTATCCCATTATTAATATAATACACCCTGGTGTTAGCACTTAGGTTCGACATGGTCAGCTCATGTATATTCCTGAATGCAAGCAGTGGTCTGAACTGTAAAGTAACCGGATACTGGGCTTCCTCGATAGTGTAGCGAATCATAAGCTGGTCGCTCTTGTCCGAAAGTAATCTCTCCTGCCTAAGCTTTACTGTTCCAACCTCATAAGACATAGATGGTATAATCTCTGCAGTAAAATCTTTCAGGTACTTATGCCCTTTAGGGCTGAAATGTTCACCATCAAATTTATGTATGCCTAGATTAAATATTTTACCGCCTTCTACCACTGAAACATCTAAGGAGGAAAGAAGTACATATCTTTCTCCTCCAAAACTATCGACAGGGCAGACCAGTAAGCCATGATATTTTCTTGTATTACATCCTACCAATGTTGTAGATGAATATGATCCTGTCCTGCTGGTTCTGAGAATCTCCTTCCCAAGAGAATACTCAAGATTCACAAGCATGCTTTTATCAAAGTCTATGTATGCCATCAGTAAAAATATTTATCTGTTTGATTGGATTTTTCTTCTTTTAAAATACCGCCGCTTATACTAAATAACCGGCCACAAAGTTAATTATAACTTCTTTTCTATAACCATTTAAGTGAAAAAATAGTAAGTCTTCTGTTATCTCGGCCAAAAGTATAACTTTGCAGCAACATTAATGTTTAGTTTTAGATACATTATTTTTAAAAAAAGTGAAATGATCAGAAAAATTACAGCTCTCTTTTTTCTTGCTATCCTGTTTGCCGGCTGCGGGGAAAAGAAATTTACGATTAGGGGTAAACTTGATGGTGCCAGTCCTGACACTTATATCTACCTGGACAAACTGGGAGGCATGAACCTTGAGCCTTTTGATTCAGTTAAGATCAGTGATAAGGGATCATTTGAATTTACAGGAAAAATTGAATACCCGGAATTCTTCATGCTAAGGATAACTGAATCAAATTTTCTGACCATCCTGCTTGAGCCAGGTGAGAATATGTCAATACAGGCCAGCGCCGATTCGATTGGCTATACTGCAGAAGTGGAAGGATCTCCGGGCACAGGTAAAATGATTGAATATGACAAGAGATTACAGGAAGCAATGAAAGAGTTGCAGAAGCTGGGGGAAATATACGAAGCAAGAGTTGACAGCCCTGATCTTGAACAGGTAATGAATCAGCTTGACCAGGAAGCACAGAAGATACTGAATGGCATGAATGAATATACAAGGAATTTCATCGATGAAAACCTTGAATCAATGGTAAGCCTTATTGCCCTGTATAAGCAGATAGCTCCACAGGTTTATATTCTGAATATTGATAAAGACCTTGATTATTATGTTAGAGTTGATTCCACACTTAGTGAACTCTACCCCGAATCTGAACCTGTTAAAACACTGCACAGCCAGATGGAAACACTTCTTGCTAACCTGGATGCCCAGGCAGCGCAGTCTGCCAAAACAGGCATTGGCGCTGTGGCTCCTGATATTGCTCTGCCTGACCGGGAAGGTGATACCATTAGACTGTCATCAACCAGAGGAAAATATGTCCTACTTGATTTCTGGGCAGCCTGGTGTGCTCCCTGCAGAAATGAGAATCCCAATCTTGTAACCTTATATAAAAAATATCATGAGAAAGGTTTTGAAATATACCAGGTATCGCTTGACCAGACCAGGGAAGCATGGCTTAATGGTATAAAAGAAGATAAAACTGGCGACTGGATACATGTCAGTGACCTCAAATACTGGAGCTCAGAAGTAGTACCCCTTTATGGTATTAAAGGCATACCAGCCAGTTATCTCCTTGACACCGAAGGCCGGATAATTGCAAACAACCTGAGAGGTAAGACACTGGAAAATAAACTTGCTGAAATATTTGACTGATACCTTTCTCTGCCAATAATTAAAAGGATGAAAAAACCGGTATTTTTTGCTGTGTTGATAATATTAATGAGTTCATGTAATAAAAAACATGATATAATGATATCAGGTAATTACCCCTGGGGCACACATGATTACCTGTATATTAACAAATTAAACCTGAATACACCTGAGCTCGTTGATTCTGTCAGGATAAATAAATCAGGTAAATTCAAAATTAATATACAATCTACTGAGCCTGCTTTCTTTACACTGGGTTTTACCAATAGTGAATTTATTACCCTGGTTGCAGATCCCGGTAACAGGATATACGTGGAATTCAAAGGTAAAAGACTTCAGAATGAATACTCGGTAAGTGGCTCTGAAGAATCTGAAAAGGTAAGAATGCTAGACAAAAAGCTGGGGCAGACAATCATTGTTCTGGACTCGCTGACCAGTATTTACCGGGAACTTGTTGAAAAAGGGGACAATCCTGGAAAACTTGCTGAAATTGAACAGTTATATACCAGCAGGCTTAATGAACAACGAAAACATAATATTAATTTCATACTCGATAATCTAACTAACCTGTCAGCTATAAAAGCTCTTTACCAGAAAGTTAATGAAAACACCTATGTCTTATACCAGCAACGCGATCTGCAATATCTTAAACTGGTAGCCGATAGCCTTGGCAGGTATTACCCTGGTACTTCACTTACACGAACCCTTAAGGAGAACCTGGAAGATGAATTAAACCAGATGTATATAAACAATATTACTCAGGTAGCTGATAATATTGCACCTGTTGAGCTCGATGCCAACCTGGAAGATATAAACGGTAAAAGGGTAAAATTATCCGACCTGACAGTCAATAATTATGTATTGCTAAGCTTCTGGTCGGCTGAATCACATGAATGTATATCTAATAACCTGTTCCTGAAACAGATGTACAGCCTGTATCATAACCAGGGATTTGAAATATACCAGGTCAACCTGGACAGTGATGAATCATTATGGAAAAGTTCTGTCAGATTCGATGAATTACCATGGGTAAACGTCAGGGAAGATGATCCATCAAATCCATTAACGGCGAGAATATTCAATATAACCACCCTTCCTGCTAACTACTTGTTTGATAAGAATGGTGATATAATAGCTAAAGATCTTTGGGGACGATCACTCAAAATAAAGCTTGGACAGATATTTGACTGACAAATAGTGACAGACGACAAGAAAATATATTTTGCATCCGACTTTCACCTGGGCCTTGAGGCAGTGATGGAACCACTGGTTAGAGAGAAACATGTTGTCAAATGGCTCAGTTCAATTGAGGACAGTGCTTCAGAGATATACCTGGTGGGTGATATATTTGATTTCTGGTGGGAATATAAGTCAGTCGTTCCAAAAGGCTTCACAAGGTTCCTGGGCAAAATATCTGAACTGACAGACAGGGGTATCAGAATACATTTTTTTACCGGCAACCACGATATGTGGATACGTGATTATCTATCTAAAGAATGCGGAATGATATTGCATACCGGGCCTGTTAGTACTGAATTACTGGGGAAAAATTTTTATATAGCACATGGTGAAGGGCTAGGACCTAACGATATCTCTTATAAACTGCTTCTCTGGGCCTTCCGCAACAGGGTACTAAGAAAAATGTATTCTTTCCTTCATCCCCGCATAGGCTTGGCTATAGCACACAGGTGGACAAAGCATAGCCGGCTTACAAAGAATTATTCTAACGGGTTCAGGGGAGCTGAGAATGAAAACCTGGTTAAACATGCACAGTATATCCTGCAATCAGAGAGAGTTGATTATTTCATCTTTGGACACAGGCATATAGCCTATGAATATGATACTGGTAATAATGACTCAAAAATTTTCTTCCTTGGTAACTGGTTTAATGCCCCATGCTATGTCAGCTGGGATGGGGAAAGAGCTATACTGAATGATTTTCGTTACCATTGATCTCAACAAGCACACTGAGAGCATAATAATAATAATCATTATTTACTTTTTCAAAATCATAATCAAGCTTATGACCTGATTTCCTTGCTATATCTATAAGTCCAAGAATACCTGTTTTCTCAGGTTTAATCTCATCCTCTGCAAGAGCGATCCTGTAAAGTTCCTTCAGGCCTCTTTTATCATAACTGTTTACTGTCTTAAGTTTATCTTTCAGGATGTGGATCTTGTTATTCCTGATAAGATTACCGATAGTGAGCCTTACACCCTGCTCTTCAGTAACAATCATAGCCACAGGCATACCCAGCTTCTTTTCGATATCAAAACCCGGATTATATTTGGATATATTTTGCAGACATTCAACCATGATGCTGAAAACCTTACGCTGTGCCCTTAGATCAATATCATTTTCGTGCATCTTTGTTTCGGTGAATGACAGAACCTGTTCTTCAATATCAGATGACAGATGACCGGACCAAACCATCGCAATATTATTACTTGACATCATCTTTTCAAGGTTCACAATATTATCACCTTTGAAATTAGATTGCTGTAGCCCCGTATTCATACTCTTACCGCTTTCATCAACTGATTTACTAAGAATAAAATACAACAGGTCATCATTTATCCTGATAAAATCAAAATCAAGTTTATTTCCTGTTTTTTTTGCCATCTCTATCAGTCCGAGACCGGCACCTCCTTTATCACTTAGAGTTGTTGAGCTTAACCTCTGACGATAAAGAGCCCTGATTTTCTTTGGCTCAAGCGAGTTCAAAAGCTCAAGCTGATTCCTCAGTTCAGATTCATCATCATTGCTGATTACATTACCTGTTGTCACAGTGTAACCTGTACTATTCTTTGAATATACAACAAGAGACATCGCAGCATGATCAGAATTGCCGATATGCCTGCTTACATTCTGCAGGCTCTCCAGTACAAACATAAAAAGTCTCTTCCTTCCTATAAATCCAAATTCAGAATGTTCCATCTCCTTTTCAAGCAGGTGCAAAAGGGATTCAGAATTATTAATTGTGACTACACCCCTGTAAACAAATATGAGGTGATCATCCATCATAATATGCCTGACCTTTTTTATCAGCTCCATAGAATCTGCCTTATTAGAGGATCATAAAACGGTGAATCCTGCAAGGAATTCATATGAGGTAATAAATGTAAGAAAAAATCAGTATGGATCACAGTATTGAAAAAATAAAACATCCTGCCAGTAGAGTTATTTATTGAACCAATGTTAAACCTTTTAACCCAAAACTTGATAAAACGCGGTCCCCCAGCCAGGATGCTCGTATAATTAACATTTATCATACTCCTTTGTTCAAATAACTGTGAAATTCAAGGATTATTTTGTTCAACTAAATTTTTCGTTATAGATTTGTTTTCTTAAAGCATTGCAAAAATGAGAATTAAAAAACTTTTTATCACGGGAATATTATTTCTTACAGTATCATTATACTGTATCTCCCAGGTTTCATCTGACTCTATCTTCCGTTATATTCAGATGAGGGAGTACTCAACAGCATCTGAACTTTGTGAGATTTTACTTCAGGAAAATTCTTCTAAGCCAGAAATATGGTTATATCACGGAATGTCTATGCAGGGCATGCAAGAGTATGCCAGGGCGCTGGGATCTTACATTAAGGCAGTTCAGGATGAATCATATTTTCAGCCTGCCGGATACAGGCTGGCTGAATGCTATGAGTTTCTGGGAGATGTAAGGCAGGCCCTGAATATGTATAATACCTTGCTTGAAACTGATAGTCTGAACCTCTATACACTACAGCAAAAAGGCAGGCTGCTAATGAAGTTAAACGTATACAGTAAAGCTGAAGAATGCTATAAACGCCTCCTGTCAGGTTCACCGGATAATTATCTCTTTAATAAAAACATAGGTATATGTTATTATAAAACCTCACGTGAATCGCTGGCAGCAAAGCACCTTGTTACTGCATGGCTTAACAATAAATTGGATTTAAGTCTCCCTGTAAGCATAGCAAATGCCTATGCAAGATTAAAGATGCCCGATAATGCCCTTTCCTTCCTTAAAGATGGATTAAGTATTGATTCGACTAATATACCTATATTAAAAACAGCAGGATCAATTGAATTTTCCCTGGGTAATGATGAGGAGGTGGTATATTATCTCCGGAAAGCTTATAATTATGGAGATACAGGTGTTTTTATAAATAAATACCTTGGCATTTCATATTTTAACTTATCACATTTTGAAGAAGCCATCCCTTTCCTGAGAAGGTATTACAGTTATGACACACTTAATACTGAAGCATCATATTACCTGGGGCATGCTTTATCCACCTGGCATAAGAAAGAGGAAGGTATAGCTCTCCTTCAGAAAACCATTGATCTTTCTTACCCTGAACCGCAATTTATTGGCAGTATTTATGCTGTTATGGCTGTAGCGAAAGCTGATATGAACAAAAGAGAGGATGCCATTGAATACTACAATAAAGCATTAGAACTTGATCCCGGGAGATCATCTTATTATTATGAGATAGCGAAGCTTTACGATGCTAAGGGAAAAATTGAAAAAGATAGCGGTCCATATAAAAAGGCTATCGAATACTTTAATTTGTTCCTTGATATTGAGGAAAAAAAACTGGAGATAATTATGAAAGAAAGAAATCTTGATCCCGACCAGATATCAGCACCCGGTATAGAGTATGCCAAGAAAAGAATTAAAGAGATACGCGAGGAACTATTTTTCAGAGGTGAACTGGAAAAATAATTTGCTGACTAAGTCTAAATACTTATTTATTACTGATTAATCCCTTCTTATCAATATATAGACTATTGCATTTTCAAAAAATAGCTATATTGATATCGAAACCTTAAGTGAGTGACTTATTGATACAGAATATATCAATACCATCCCCATTTTTTTGAATCCCAAAATCGGTATTAACTAAACCCTGAGTTATGAGTATGCAGATTATTCTTATGATTGCCTTTTTTCTTTTAGCGCCCGTACTGGTGATATTTTTCGAAGGTAAATATTCAGCCGTCAAGAAAGTTGGTGCTGTTCTTATATGTTATGTTCTGGGTGTCATTGTTGGCAATATAGGCATTCTTCCCGAAGGTGCTTATGAATACCAGGACTGGTTTACAAAATTAACCGTTCCTATTGCCCTGCCATTGATCCTATTTTCTATGGATGTAAAGAAATGGCTTGTACATGCCGGCTCAGCAATAAAATCATTATTGTTGGGATTATTTACAGTAATTGCTATGATTTTCCTTGGTTTCTGGATATTCAAAGGAAGCATTGATGAGATATGGAAGGTAGCCGGTATGCTTACAGGAATATACACAGGAGGCACACCCAATATGGCCGCCATGAAAACGGCCCTTAATGTTGACACCGAGGTATACCTTATGACTCATACTTACGAGGTTGCACTTGGGGCAATTTACCTGATATTCATACTTTCTATTGGACAGAGGGCTTTCCTTCTCTTCCTGAAACCTTTCAAAAAACCGGAGACAGGCGGTATTGAAGTAGGCAGCATGAATCTTGAAGAGGAATATGAATCATATGAAGGATTCTTTAAGAAGAAGACTTTCCTGCCTGTCCTGGCAGCATTTGGTTTTTCACTGCTTATCTTTGGAGTAAGTTTTGGCTTAAGCACCTTATTCCCCGAAGATTTTTCCACTGCAGCCATAATACTGTTAATAACCACATTCAGTATAGCAGCCTCATTCATAAAAAAGATCAACAGGATAAAGAAAACATTCCAGACAGGGATGTATATCATCCTCATATTCTGTGTTGTCGTATCCTCGATGGCCGATGTCAGGCAGCTGGTAGATATTTCATTTGACCTGTTCTGGTATGTGGCTCTTGCCATGTATGGTTCGCATTTATTACATGCTTTCCTTGCACGGTTCCTTAAAATTGATGCTGATACAGTTATTATTTCAGGAAGTGCACTTATCTGTTCACCTCCTTTTGTCCCGGTGGTGGCCGGGGCCCTGAAAAACAGGGATGTTATACTTACAGGTCTTATAGTAGGTATAGCAGGCTATGCTATAGGTAATTACCTGGGGGTTTTTATAGCTTACCTGTTGCGCTGACAGTAGTTATCCTGCCCATCCTTCGCGGTCCAGGTTTCTGTAAGCTATGGCTTCCGACACATGATCGGGCTCAATAGTGTCACTTTGTGCAAGGTCGGCTATTGTCCTTGATACTTTGAGTATCCTGTCATATGCCCTGGCAGAAAGACCCAGCAGGTCTATTGCATTTTTAAGAAGTACTGTGCCTTCCTTCCGGGGTCTGCAAAATTCGCGTATCATTGTTGACGACATCTGGGCATTACAATGAATATTTTCCAGGTTTCTGAACCTTTCACTCTGTCTCCCCCGTGCTTTAACCACCCTGTTCCTTATTACTTCAGATGATTCAGATGCATTAATCTCCGAAAGGCTGTCTACTGCAACAGGTACTACTTCTATATGTATATCTATCCTGTCCAGCAGGGGACCGGATATCCTGTTAAGGTATTTTTGAACAGCTCCGGGTGAACAGACACATTCTTTGTCAGGATGATTATAAAAACCGCATGGACAGGGGTTCATTGATGCTACCATCATGAAGCTCGCTGGATAATCAACCGTGAACCTGGCACGTGAGATAGTTATGGTCCTGTCTTCAAGTGGTTGTCGCATTACTTCAAGCACTGATCTCTTAAACTCAGGCAGCTCATCCATAAACAGTACTCCATTGTTGGCAAGTGATATTTCACCCGGTTGTGGATTGGACCCGCCTCCCACCAGGGCTATATCGCTTATAGTATGGTGGGGTGATCTGAACGGGCGCTTTGTCATCAGGTACGTATTATTGCCCAGTTTGCCGGCAACTGAATGTATTTTTGTTGTTTCCAGTGCTTCTTCCAGTGATAGTGGCGGCACTATGGTGGGCAACCTTCTGGCCAGCATCGTCTTCCCCGCCCCTGGAGGACCCACCATTATAATGTTATGACCGCCGGCGGCAGCTACTTCGAGTGCCCGCTTAACTCCTTCCTGACCTTTAACATCACTGAAGTCAACATCATATTTATTTGCATGGCTGCGGAATAATTCCTTAATATCTGCCTCTACCGGTTCAAATTGCTTCATGCCATTGAAGAAGTCAATAACATCGGATAGATGACCCATACCGTAAACTTTCATGTCATTGACTACAGCCGCTTCCAGGGCATTTGATGAAGGTACAATAAGCCCCTTAAATCCTTCTTCCTTTGCTTTAAGAGCTACAGGTAAAATGCCTTTCACTGGCTTAAGCGTGCCATCAAGAGATAATTCCCCGAGCATAACAAAAGAATCCAGATCACGTCGTATGATCTTTTCATTGGCAGCCATTATTCCTATTGCCAGTGGGAGGTCAAAAGATGATCCCTCCTTCCTGACATCAGCCGGTGCCATATTTATAACTACCTGCTTACCCGGCCAGCGTAATCCAATAGCCCTGAGAGCTGATTCGATCCTCTGCTGGCTTTCCTTAACGGCAATATCAGGTAATCCAACAAGGAAGAACCGAACACCCTGTGACACATTAACCTCAATAGTGACAGTGTCAGCATCAATACCGAATACGGCACTTGAATATGTCTTTACAAGCATTACATGATTTTTTAGCGAAACATTTTAACAATACTAATTTAATTAATGAGATGATATTATACAAAGTATGACCTGGATATTTTTTTATTCACTGCAACATTTGACCAGATAGATCGTCATTATTGCGAAAATTTTCGCAATAAAAACAACAACTATGTTCCAGAACCTGATTAACCATAGCATCAAATCATTCAGAAAACAAAAAGCATATCTCATAATAAATATTATAGGCCTGAGTATAGGTATTGCCAGCAGTCTATTGATAACTCTTTATGTGATTAACGAACTTGGCTACGACAGGTATAATGAAAAAAGTGACAGGATTTATAAACTGTATCTAAATGGTAAGATTGGGGGCCAGGAAGTATCTGTTACTTCTACAGCTGCTGTTATAGCACCCACAATGCATAAAGACTTTCCGGAGGTAGAGTCATTCTGCCGGATAAACCAGTTTGGCAATACAATAATAAGACATGATGAACAGAGCTTCGAAGAAAGGTACTTTATGGAAGCTGATTCTTCATTCTTTAAGATATTCAGCATCAAACTCATACAGGGTGATCCAGCAAAAGTCCTATCTGAACCAAACAGGTGTGTTATCTCAGAAACGACAGCTAAAAAAATCTTTAGTAATGATAATCCTGTAGGTAAAGTTATCAATGTCGGATCCGGCAGGGTAACCTATACAATAAGCGGAGTAATGGAAGATATACCCGTTAAATCTCATTTTGATGCCAATATAATTGGTTCTTTCATGACAAATCCCCGCTCACAGGAAACATTCTGGCTAAATAACAGCTTCGATACATATTTACTTCTTCATCATAATACCTCACCCAAGCCTGTAGAGGATAAGATTCCTGCCATGCTTGAAAAATATGCAGGGGCTCAGCTCCAGGAGTTTCTCGGCATTTCATTTACCGAATTTCTTGAAAAGGGAAATAAGTATTCAATATACCTGCAGCCACTACTTAAAATACACCTTGATCCGACTATTGATCACTTTATGAAGCCATCAATAGATCCCAAGTACCTTTATATCTTTGGCAGCATAGCCCTGCTGATCATCCTGATAGCGGCAATAAACTTCATGAACCTTTCAACAGCCAGGGCTGCAAGAAGAGCAAAGGAAATAGGGATAAAAAAGGTCGGGGGTGCATCCAGGAATTTATTAATAAAACAGTTCCTTACCGAAAGCACCATAATTTCCTTTGCAGCACTTATTATAGCAGTTTTAGCAGTCAAACTATTATTACCCTGTTTCAACAACCTGCTTGATACCGAATTATCTCTTGCACTACTGGGCAGCTGGTATACCATACCTGTACTTTTGCTATTTACAATAATTGTAGGTATTATGGCAGGGAGCTATCCGGCTTTTTACATGTCCTCGATCACTCCCTATAAAGTACTCCGAAGCAACAGTATTAAAATCTCAGGACATGGCAGACTGAGAAGTGTGCTGGTAATATTACAGTTTGCTGCATCACTGATGCTTATAATTGGCACAATTATCATGTACAGGCAAATCAACTACCTTGTGAATAAAGACCTTGGTTTTAATAAAAACCAGCTCATGGTTATCAGCCGTACAAGTGCTATTGGTGATCGCTTAGAATCATTTAAAAGCATTGTAAAAGATATAC
>DOZA01000140.1 GCA_003518245.1 Bacteroidales bacterium
TATACTTCATAAATAGTTCTGCTATCTGTATTGCATTAGTAGCAGCACCCTTACGTATATTATCAGCCACTATCCAGATGTTTAGTGCTCTTTCGCATGAGTGGTCTTTGCGGATACGACCGGCAAAAACCTCATCTCTGCCCGATGCATCAAGAGGCATGGGGTAACTGTTAGAACCCGGATCATCTTTTAGAATAATACCAGGTGCTTTACCAAGTATTTCCCTGATATCAGCAAGTTGAAAATCATTCTTAAACTCAATATTGACCGATTCGGAATGACCACCTGTAACAGGTAATCGTACCGCGGTGGCTGTAACCTGTATTGAGTTATCATTAAGTATTTTTCTTGTTTCATTAACCAGCTTCATCTCTTCAAGGGTATATCCATTATCAAGGAATGAATCGCAATGCGGGAGGCAATTCATAAATATTGGATGTGGATAAACCATATCTCCAATGATGCCTTTAATCTCATTTTCCATCTGCTCTACCGCCTTTTTCCCAGTGCCTGTAACAGACTGATATGTTGATATAACAAGCCGTTTAACGCCATATACCCGGTGAAGGGGTGCTATAACCATTAATAATTGTATTGTCGAACAGTTGGGATTCGAAATAATTTTGTGATCCTTCCTGAGGACTGAAGCATTGATCTCGGGTACTATTAATGGCACTTCTTTGTTCATCCTCCAGGCTGAGGAGTTATCAATCACAATTATCCCTTCTTTTGCCATTACAGGAGCCCATTCCAGTGATACAGCACTGCCAGCTGAGAAGAAGGCAATATCAGGTTTTTGCTCTATTGCATCAGTAATGCTTAATATACTGTACTTCTCTCCTTTAAAGATAACTTCTCTGCCGGCTGATTTGTCCGAAGCAACAGGAAATAAGTCCCCGACTGGGAAATTACGCTCCTCAAGAACTTTTAGCATTGCCTGCCCCACCATACCACTTGCACCAACTACGGCAATTTTCTTCATCTACTTTTTTGTTTTTATAAAAATATTATTGAAATTTACTATTGCTGTAAAGATAATCTATTAACTACTTTCATCTATTCGCTGCATGAGAAAAGTTTTAATATTGTTAATTATGTTACCGGGCATGTTATATGCCCAGGTTATTTCCGAGGACTTCGAATCAGGATTGACCGGGGAATGGCTCCAGAGTGGAAACCAGAGATGGGAAGCTGATTCTGTATTTACCATCAACGGTAAATTTACACTGCATCATTCTTTTGATAATCCTGAATCAGGATGTGATCAGACAGGCATAGGTATTAATGGCCTTAAACCATCACTGTCAGAGACAAAATGGAAGTTTAAAATAAGGCATGCCTATAACCCGTCTTCATCCAATAACTGGTCTTTCTTTCTGCTCTCGGATAAACCCCCGGGAGAGATGCGTCCCGGGGGATCAGTGTCAGGATATACCATAGGTGTTAATTTAACCGGGTATGATGATACCCTTTGCCTGTGGAAGATTAAAAACGGAAGTGTGTCCAGGGTAATCTCAACTTCCATTAACTGGCAGTATGATATAGGTGTTGATTCTATAGTATCACTGGAAGTAAAAAGAATGAGGAACGGTCAGTGGGAAATTTATATTACCGGTAATTCAGGTCAGATGCTAATGGTAGGCCAGGGTAGTGATGAAGATTTGTTTTACACGGGATGGACAGGTATAATGTATAAGTACTCATCCTCCCAGGACAGGAAATTATGGATTGATGATATCGTTATTGATGGGTGCTTCCATTACGATGAAGACTCTCCCTCGGTTGATACTGTTTATTTTCCGTCCCTGGATAAGATAAGTATATTATTTGACGAACCGGTACTTGCTGATCCCGCAGTTAAATGCTTCAGCTTATTCCCCGGTAATATCAACCCGGCAACAATAATAAATGATGAAAACGGGTATACCCTTACCTTCGATGCTAATTTAGAGAATAAGAAATACTACAATCTGCATCTGTCAGGGGTATGCGACCTTGCTGGTAATTGTTGTGATACTATTATTGAAAGTATTGCTCCGGCAATACCCTCCTTGGGAGATATTTTAATATCAGAAGTGATGTTTGATCCTGAGCCGGCGGTAGAATTACCAGCCTGTGAATATATTGAATTGCACAATAATTCAGGTTTTGACCTTAATACCTCAGGCCTGGAGATAGAGATAGGAGAAAAAAGATATGCATTGCCAGCCAGGCAATTCATGACAGGTCAATACATGCTGATAATAAACAAAGATGATAGTACCTTAATGACAGAATATGGTAATATTTTATGTACTGCTAACAAATTCAACCTTAATAATGCTTTAGAAAGACTAGTATTAGTGGATGCGGCAGGAAAAACTATCCATGGTGTTGAATATGATATTGAATGGTATAGAAACCAGCTCAAGGAATATGGTGGCTGGTCGCTGGAGATGATCGATTATAGTTATCCTTTTGCTGGCAGGGTCAACTGGTCAGAGGCTGTAAACAGATCAGGAGGTACTCCTGGCAGTGTGAACTCGGTGTGTGGCTATAATCCCGACCTTGATAATCCTGCCCTGCTAAATATTTACCCATCTTCAGACAGGCATGTTAAAATAGTGTTCTCCGAAACGATGAATGAGACTACCGCAAGGCCTGAAAGTTGGTCATTAAATGAGAATATGATAATAACAATTGTTATTGCCGATCCATTGATGAGAATTTTTGATATTGAACTGCAAGACAAACTCAGGCAGGGTGTTATTTATGAGATCTACCCTGAAAAAAACATAGCAGACAGGGCTGGTAACATACTCCTGATAAATGATAACAGGTTCGGTGCACCTGTCGCTACTGAGAGCCAGGATATAATATTCAATGAAATAATGTATGATCCACTGCCCGGAGGAGCTGAGTTCATTGAATTTTATAACGCCTCTGAGAAAATAATAGACCTTTCAGACCATTTTGTAGTAAGCTATAACTCTGAAACATCTGATACCGGTAGAATCACCTGGTTGTCTGATGATTGTTGTTGTCTTATGCCGGGAGACTATTTTGTGATTACAGATGACCGTGAAGCTGTTATAAATATGTACAGCACCTGCAATAAATACACTATTAACGAGCCAGGAACATTACCATCAATACCTGATAAAGAGGGAAACCTACTACTATATAACAGAAACCTTATATTGATTGACGAGCTTCATTACTCTGACCTTATGCATTTTGATATGTTATCAATTACAACAGGCATTTCGCTGGAGCGTATTTCTGCTGATATACCCGGAACTGTCAGTACTAACTGGAGATCAGCTTCGGGAACATCAGGCTATGCTACCCCGGGCGCCGTAAATTCGGCTGCTGATTATTATGAAGAGATAGTAAACAAAGGTGTTCTGTCATTGTCATCCAGGAAAATAAGCCCTGATAATGACGGGTTTGAAGATTACCTTGAAATAATGGTGAAGTCAGCCAGCGACCGGAACCTTCTTACTGTCATAGTATATGATGATCTGGGATACCCGGTAAGGACTCTTGCTGAAAACATCACATCAGGTTACGGCTCAGTATTTATCTGGGATGGATGTGATAATAAGGGGCAAGCTGTCAGGGAGGGGATCTATATAATCTGTTCAATAATAATTTATCCCGGTGGGAGGCCTGAACTAATGAAAAAGGTATGCACAGTGGTTTATTATTGAGATTCTGAATTATTACTTTTCTTTTCAGGCACCATTACGGCAAAAATAATAGATGGAAAAGCCATTAGAGCTGCCACCAGGTAGGTCTTATCCATTCCTATATGGTCAGAAAGGGCTCCCACCCCCAGTGTCATAACCGATCCGATAAAAAAGTTTATCATCATATATACCCCGTTCACAAAGGGCAGGTGTTTTGTGTCAAGATCATGTATAACGGCCAGGTTCACTGATTGTGGTGCAACCAGAAATATACCCATAAAGATGAGCAGCAGTATACTTAATATACCAGAAGAGTTTATAAAGAGCAGCATCAGTATGGGGGATACCACAGACACTATTATAAGAGTAAGCCTTCTTCCTATCTTATCAGATATTGAGCCCGAGAGTAATGTACCTGCAGCTCCTGCCAGTTGAAGGATAGATAGTGAGATGCCTGCTCTCCAAAGATCCATGCCTTTACCTGTAAGGAATACAGGAAGATAAAGGGTGAGGGAGGATTTCAGGGCCCCCCTGAAGAAAGTAATACCTGCAAGCGTCAGGAAAACGGGGATGAACTGTCTGAATATACCGGGGTAATTAGGGCTTTCTGTCCTAATCTCTTCACTTATGGATATATTCCTTAGTTTCAGCCAAAGGATAAATGATGCCAGAATTCCGAATGGTATAAGCCTTAAAGTACCATTAAGCCCCCATTGTTCAACTGCTGCCACCACAATAAGGGGGCCAAGAGTTCTGGCAAGCTCACCACCGACCATAAAAAAGCTCATGCCCATGCCAATCCTTTTCCCCGATATCTTTTTTACCATCACAGGAGCAGGGACATGAAAGAGGGTTGAGCTTATACCGCTGACAAAAAGTAAGATTACAAGAATTATATACACAGGTGCTATACCTATCAAACCCATAGCTACAGTGGTAACAGCAGGTGCAAATATCACAAAATATCTTACTTTGAGTTTTTCAGCCAATATGCCGATAAGAGGATTAAAAAGTGATGGCAAACGCTGCACAACACTCAATATTCCGGAAAGGAAGAGTGAAATATTTAGTTTCTCAATCAGTAGTGGTAAAACAGGTGCCAGGAAGGAAGTGTATATATCATGTGCCAGATGAGCAAGAGAAATAAGTATAACATTCCCTGTTTGAAATCCATTTTTCGTTGCCTTAACCACTTTCTGCATTACAAACTTTAGATTTTATTTATCAGGACCGTCATTAATGAAGTCATTTTAGATTCTGTTGCAGCGGCTGCTTCCGTAACCATCTTATGTGTGATATAGTGTATTCTACCTTCCACACCCAGGTCACTTATTATGCTTACTGCAAAACATGGTATACCCATATGTCTTGCAACAATAACTTCAGGTACCGTGGACATACCCACAGCGTCGGCACCTATAATCCTGAAGTGCTTATATTCGGCAGGTGTTTCGAAGGTAGGCCCTGAGGTAGCGAGATATATTCCTTTTTTTACTTGTATATTCAATTCGTTTGATACCTCTTCAGCTTTTGCAATTAACCCTTTATCATACGCCTCACTCATATCAGGGAACCTGGGTCCAACCTGATTATTATTAGGTCCGATAAGCGGGTTTGGCAGGAAATTTATATGATCCTGGATAATCATAATGTCTCCAACAATGAAATCAGGATTTACCCCTCCAGCGGCATTAGACAGGAAGAGATATTTTATGCCAAGGTATTTCATAACCCTTATCGGAAAAACAACCTGGTCAACAGAATATCCTTCATAAAAGTGGAAGCGGCCTTTCATGGCCACGACTTTTTTGTTCCCGAAATCACCATATATCAGTTTACCCTCATGACCTTCAACAGTGGATACCGGGAAATTCGGGATTTTTGAATAATCAATCTCTTCTAATATTTTTATTTTCGATACCAGTCCACCCAGTCCGGTTCCCAGTACTATTCCTGCATCAGGGGCTTTTACTCCCTTTGATTTAAGAAAATCAGCTGTTTCTTGTATTCTTTCCAACATAATTTAAAATATATTTATTGAATTCGCTGGCATTATTATTCAGAAAGACCACTTTAATACTGATATAAAAAAGACTGTTGTCCGAAAAATCTTTTTCACTCAGTTTATCCCTGAGACGTATTGCGTCTTTTTCTGTTGTTATCAAACATCGTTCATTGAGAGGCAGCGAATTATATCTGCTAATGATTCTGCTGCAGTCCTTATCTGTATAGTTATGATGATCAGGATATTTAAGGTGTGTTATTTCAAGATCATATTTTCTCAGGTAGTTTATTAAAGGCAAAGGGTCTGCAATACCAGTAACAAGCAATACATTTTTCATTCCTTCACTTACCTGATCCATGCCAGGACCGGGCTTTGACGGTTCGAATATATTCTTAGGCATGTCATAATCAATGCATGTATAAAATAGGTATTGCACATCAGACAGGGGTATCTTCTTGGAGGTATCCTTCATATTGATAGGAGAAAGGTCCGGGGGTGATTTTGTGATAAGTACAATATCTGCCCTTTTAATTGAAGATCTATGCTCCCTGAGCCTGCCAGCAGGTAATAGGTAATCGTCGGTTATCAACCGGTTATAGTCTATTAATAGGATGCTGAGTCCTGCTTCAATATATCTATGCTGAAAGGCATCATCAAGCAGTATAATATCTGAATGCGGCTTACGGGTGAGTATTTCATTAATCCCGTGAACACGATTTCTATCAACAGCAACAGTTAACTCAGGATGCTTATATTTAATCTGGAGGGGTTCATCACCTGAAGTGTATACGTCGGAGTCAGCTTCAACAATATTGAAATCCCTGGTTTTTCTTTTATACCCCCTGCTTAGTACGGCTACATTATAATCCTTCTTTAGCAAATTAACCAGGTATTCAGTATGAGGTGTTTTACCTGTTCCCCCAACGGTAATATTACCTACTGATATAACGGGCAAGTCAAAGGATGATGATTTTATAATACCTGTATCAAACAGGAAGTTTCGTATCCTTATTATAAACCCATAAATAAGAGCAAAAGGAAATAGCAATATTTGTTGCAGCTTCCTGTTCATTACCTTATCTCAAAGAAATAGGGTAGGCGAGCCTGTACACCCCTGAGTGATTTTAGTTCATTAATCTCATCATAATATTTTGATAATACTCCTAGTTCTTTTCTTACCATTTTTGACCTTATATCACCGGTAAGACTTTTCATAAGCATTGTGTATGGATCCTCAACTTCAGGATATTCCTTTATTTCATAAGTTTCAAGTGAGGCAAGTCCTGCTGCTTCTTCTATTGCCTCTCTCAGGCCGCCGAGCTTATCCACAAGATTTAATTCGAGGGCATCTTTACCAAAATAAACATGACCCTGGCCCATCTCATCAACTTTATCTTTATCAATACCTCGCCCGCTGGATACCCTGTTTATAAATTCATCGTATGTCCTGTCAATATGTTGCTGATAGATTATTTGCTCATAATTATTCATCCCCCTGTAAAATGACAGCAGATCCGAGTTTTCGTTTGTTTTAACAACATCCGTGGTAATACCCAATTTGTCTTCCATAAGATCACTTACCTCCGGGAATAATCCAAATACACCTATTGATCCTGTTAATGTTGTAGGCTGGGCTATTATTTTTGTTGCCGGTGCGGAGATATAATATCCGCCCGAAGCAGCATAATTACTCATTGAAACAACAAGGGGTATTGAATCAGCCGTAAGCTTGATCTCCCTCCACATATTGTCTGAGGCCATGGCATTACCACCGGGTGAGCTAACCCTGAGTACTACAGCATCATAATCCCCGCTTTCTCTGATCTTTCTAAGCATTGAAGCAAATCCATCTCCTCCTATTACCCCGGTTCTACTTTTACCTATATTTATTGTTCCTTCAGCATATATAACGGCAATTGTGGATTCAGCTTTTTCCTTTTTCTCTGGCTCCACCTTGCTGTATTTTACCATGGTAATTTTTTCGGGTTTCTTATTACCCTCGCTTCCTGTGAGGGATTTAAGTTCATCAATAAGCTCGTCCTTATACATCAATCCGTCGATAAGTCCTTCCTCAACTGCCCTGTTAACATTTACTGATGCCAGTTCATCTGCCAGCAGGTTGAGCTTTTCAACAGGGATATCCCGTGATAAGGATATCTGGTTAACTACATGATCCCATATTCCTGATAAATAGCTTGTTATTTGCTCACGGTTGGCTTCACTAAGACCATCAAGCATATATTTTTCAACTGCTCCTTTGTATTTGCCATGCCTTATAACCTGTACATTAACACCAATTTTTTTCAGCGCTTCTTTATAGAAGACAATCTCAGAAACCAGCCCTTTAAACTCCATTAGTGCATTGGGATTAACGTATATCCTGTCAGCTACGCTTGAAATATAATATGACTCCTGGGTTAATATATAGTCAGTATAGGAAATTATAAATTTACCTGACTCCTTGAAACGGCTTAGTGCATTTCGTATTTCTTCAGCTTTACCCCATCCGTTTATCATCAGTCCGTTTTCTATTAGTACTCCTTTTATCTTTTCATCATCAGTTGCTTTCTCAAGGTTTGAAAGGATATCATTTATACCTGCAGATGGCTTAAATGTGAAATTAACAGGATCAAAGCTGCTCAGGGGGTCATTTGTTCCCTGTTCAGGTATGGTATTGCCCGTGTTTAATACCAGTACCGAGTTGGAACCTATGCTGACAGGTTTCTCTGCTGATGCTATCATCAGGCTGAAACTGGCCAGGCTGATGAAGAAAAATAATATACCGGTAATAATTAAACCGGTTATAGTGGCTAAAGTATATTTCAGGAAATTTTTCATAATAAATTATTTTACAGCTAAATTTAAGACCATAAATATATAAAAAACAAAAACAGGGGGCTCTGGTTTTTAAATGATTTAATAATTTTGAAGTTTTAGAGAATAAATTATTTGAATGGTAACATCTTATCTTGGTCTGGGCACAAATATGGGAGACAGGGCTGCTAATCTTACCAGTGTAATGAAGCGCCTTGCTTATCAATATGGTGATATAATAACGGTATCACCTGTGTATATATCAAAACCATGGGGTTATGAAAGCGATAATAATTTTTATAACCAGGTTATTGAGATTAAGACCGGTATAGATGCTTTTGATTTACTAGAACTGGCAAAGGAAACGGAGAAACAAATGGGAAGGACGAAGATTATGAAGGCATATGCTGACAGGATTATAGATATAGATATTTTATTTTATGGTAATGAGATTATCAGTAGCAGACCATTGATTATACCACACCCCCTGCTTCACAAGCGGATGTTTGTTTTACAGCCAATGTCAGATATAGCACCCGAATTTGTTCATCCTATCTTCAATAAAACTATTTCCGTGTTGATGAAAGAATGTAAGGCTGTCCCTTTAACAAAATTCCTCCATTAAAGGGGGATCCGGGTTACTTCACTCCTTCAAAAGGGGATCATAGGGCTCCACTATCGGCGTAGCTATAATACCCGTTATCGGTAACTATTACATGGTCCAGGAGGCTTATATCAAAATAAGCTCCGGCTTCCTTGATCTTTTGTGTTATCCTGGTATCGGCCTCGCTGGGTTCGAGGTTACCGGAAGGATGGTTATGACAGATAATTATTGAAGAAGCGAGCAGTTCAATGGCTTTTTTGATTAGCAGCCTGATATCGGTTATGGTTCCGCTTATGCCTCCCTGGCTTAGTTTATGCCTGCTGAGTATTTTATTTGACCTGTTCAGGTAGAGCAGCCAGAATTCTTCATGCGCAAGGTCGGCAAGCAAAGGGTTGAATATGGTATACACATCATTGCTTGACTTTATTTTTGCAGATTCAATTATCTCGGCTGATTTTCGGCGCCTGCCCAGCTCAAGAGCAGCCATGATATTAATAGCTTTGGCTGTGCCTATTCCCTTTAGTTTAACCAGGTCATGTATATCCAGCTTACCAAGCCGGTTAAGATTATTGGAGGCTATATTCAGTATTTCCCGGGCCAGATCAACGGCCGATTTATCATTGCTTCCCGACCCGATAAGTATGGCGAGCAGCTCAGCATCACTAAGGCTTGAAATACCTTTGTAGAGGAGTTTTTCCCGGGGCCTGTCCTCCAGGGCCCAGTCTTTGATCTTTAATGACATGCAGCAAAATTTTTATTCAAATGCAATTTAAGCAAAATGCATTTAAAACAAAAAAAAGGCTGTCCCTTTACGGGCAGCCTTTTTTCAATGATCAAATCTTTTTCTAAAGACTATTCACATGCTTTGTAAGCGATGATTTAAGGTTTGCAGCCTTATTCTTATGAATAATATTCTTTTTTACCAGTTTATCCAACATAGAAGACACTTTCGGGTAAAGCTCATTTGCTTCATCCTTATCGCTTGTTGCACGAAGTTTCTTCAGGCTGTTGCGCATAGTCTTAACATAATATTTATTATGCAGTCTCCTTTGCTCTCCCTGCCTGTTCCTTTTTTCTGCTGATTTGTGATTAGCCATTTTTAATATTCTCCTGTATTTCAAAAAAATTGTACTCCGTAGGGGAATCGAACCCCTGCTACCAGGATGAAAACCTGGCGTCCTAACCACTAGACGAACGGAGCAAAGAGCTATCTTTTAAAGAAAGCGGATGCAAAGGAAATATTTTTTTTTGAATAAGGCAAATCTAATGTTGAAAAAGAGAGAAATATGGTTGCAAGTTCCGGGATTCCGTGTTCTGGGCAACAATCATGGATAAGACAAGACTTAAGACTTTTGATTATCCATCACCCTTGTCATACTGTGAGTGACATTCCCCGTTGGCTCACTTTGTTCACCGAGCTCATCCCGAATGCTTCGGGATTCGGTTCAAAGGGGGATCTTAGAAGACGTATCTTATTGAAAGCCCTCCATGGATGCCTCCCCAGCCTGTATATCCAATAAGATTTACGCTGGGCATTATATCGAGTGCAAGATTAAGTGGTATTTCATCAAAGGTATATTCAAGTCCAAGGGTAAAGTCAACGCCAAGAACAGAGGATACATCAGGGTCATCGATATAGCGGTTATTATCCCAGAAGCCTACGTGGGCTCCAAAACCCCAGTACCAATTTAGGCCTGGGTATTGTCCTGTCCAGTGTTCATTCTCATACAATCCTGTTATTACAAATCCTCCCCAGCTGCTGGCCAGTATACCTTCAACAGCATTGTTAGGGCCCAGGAAGTGTTTAATTGTTACCCCATACGGGAAACCTGCCCTGAGACCAAGACTGGTACGATAATCCTGGGCATTAACTGTTGTTCCCAGTATTAGCAGTGTAACGAATATTAATGTTAATTTCTTCATTATTCTTATTTATTTATTTAATAGAACGATGTTTAATAGAAGTGACAATTATAACTAATTAAAGTTGCTTCTCAAATATTTTTTATCAAAATATAAGAAGGCTGAAAGCCATTACAGCCATTCCTGCAAGCAGTCCGTATATTGACAGGTGATGTTCACCATATTCCCTGGCGGCAGGCAGTAGTTCATCAAGAGATATAAAGACCATTATACCTGCTACCGATGCAAAAGGAAGTCCCCAAAGCTGTTCGTTCATAAAAGGCATTAATATTGCATAACCTATTCCTGTCGAGAGACCGGCAAAGAGCGTCAGTAAAAAAGCATTCAATACAACAGGAAAATCCATATTACAATAGATTATTACAGTCAATATTCAGTCAGTCCTTTTGCAAATGAATCAAGGTTGAAACCATTAAAATCACCTGAACTCATAAACAAATATACTGTATCAGGACCTGCTTCTTCATTAATTTTATTAAATAATTCATCCGAATTATTGCTTACTATTATACTATCATTCCCAAATGATTGTTTTACCTGTTCTTTATCAAGTTCTGGAAGGTTTTTTATTTTAAGGGCATGAGGGTTATAGTAAACATATGCTTTATCTGCTTCATCAAGGCTCCCCTTATAGTTATTAATGAATTCTGTGTTCAGGCTGCTGTATGTATGAAGTTCAAGGCAGGCAATTAAATGGTGATGCGGATACCTGTCAGCCAGGGCATTAACAGTTGCCTTTACCTTGGATGGCGCATGGGCAAAATCAAGATATACGGCACAACTATCACTGTTACTTATTTGCTGCATCCTTTTACCTGATCCTTTAAACTTGCCAATAGCACGATAAAAATCATCATCATTTATCCCCAGCTCATTGCATACTTTCAGGGCTGCACTGAGGTTTTGCATGTTATGCTCACCAAAAATTTCCATTTTCTGCACCCTGTTATGAGTGGCAGCAAAAAAACCCTTCTTATTCTGAAAGAAGCCATGAACGGAATAAGGTATCAATGTAATATCGTTCCTTGCTCCTTCTGCAATATCGTTAACCAGGGGATCATCACTAAAATATACCAGTTTCCCTTTTTTACAAATGGTATCGGCAAAAATGCGGAATTGCTCCAGGTAAATATCAAACGAAGGAAATACATTAATATGATCCCATGATATACCATTAATAACAGCAATATCTGCTTTATACAGGTGAAACTTCGGTCGACGGTCAATAGCCGAGCTGAGATATTCATCTCCTTCGAATATGGCTATTTCTGAATTATCCGACAGGTTAACCATAGTATCAAAACCATCAATATGTGATCCCACCATATAATCGAATTCTATTTCGCATGATCTGAGTATATGCATTACCATGGATGTAATGGTTGTCTTGCCATGGCTACCGCCTATGACAACCCTCTTTTTGTTCTTTGTTTGTTCGTACAGGTATTCAGGAAATGACTTTATTTCCAGTCCCATCTGCTGTGCTTTGAGCAGCTCTGGATTATCTTTGCGTGCATGCATTCCCAGGATGACCGTATCAATATCATTACTTATCTTATCAGGATACCATCCTCTTTCAGGAGGAAGGAGACCATATGATGTAAGCCTGCCGGCTGAAGGCTCAAATATCTCATCATCCGAACCGCTTACCCTGTGACCGTTTATGTGCAATACTATTGCGAGATTATGCATAACAGCTCCACCAATGGCAATAAAATGTATCCTCATAAGAGATTTTTGTACAAAATTACCCAATTAAACGATTTATCAACTCCACAATTAAACAAATCATTTTATATCTCTGTTTATGCTTTGTATATTTGATAAAAAATTTTACTGTATGAAATTGTCACCGGTACATATATCCAATTTCAAAGTTGATGGGGGTTCTATGTTCGGGGTGGTACCAAAGGTATTATGGAGTAAAAAATCCCCCGCCGATGAGGATAATCTGATAAATCTTGCTTTACGATCTCTCGTCGTTGAGAATGGAACTAATATAATCCTCATTGACAATGGATGGGGCGATAAGCAGAGTCGGAAATTTTTCAGGCATGTGCACCTGAATGGTGGAGACGGACTGGAAGGAGGACTTAGAAAAGCAGGGTATAGTCTGGAAGACATAACGGATGTGGTACTTACACACCTGCATGCTGATCATTGTGGAGGAGGGGTGAAGAAAGCTGATAATGGGAAGGGATATGAAATGGTCTTTTCTAATGCAAGATACTGGGTTAGCAGGCAGCAGTGGAACTGGGCAATAAAATCAAATCCAAGAGAAGCAGATAGTTTTCTTGAAGAAAACCTTTTGCCTATGATGGAAAAGAGCAAGCTTCATATGGTGGAAAATGAAGATAAGCTGTTTGAAGATTTTTCAGTGAAGATTGTAAATGGTCATACCCCGGGACAATTAATACCTGTAATAGATTATAAGGGAACGAAACTGGTATATGTTGCTGACCTGATACCAACAGTTGCACACATACCATTATTGTGGAATATGAGTTATGATCTTGACCAGCTGACAACCATCGAAGAGAAAAGAGAAATACTCGAAGAATCACTGGCAAATAACTACATACTCTTTTTCGAGCACGATGTTTTCAACGAGTGCTGCACCCTGAAGGATACTCCCAAAGGCATCAGGGAGAACAGGCTGATGAGGTTCAGTGATATATAGGGTTGAGAGGGTTGAGCGCCCCGGGAACTATTTCATAATTCTGAGCTCTGAGCTCTGTGCTATTGTACCTCTATCTCAAATATCTCATGCCTGTCAAGGTTTTTCCAGTAAAGAATGGTTTTCTGCCTTACAAGCTCCCAGTAGATATTGCTGTCGAGGCCATAGATATAACTGATCTCTTTCAGTTCATTACGTATTTCACCGGATAATTCCGCATTAAGTTTTATCCTTATT
>DOZA01000152.1 GCA_003518245.1 Bacteroidales bacterium
CAGCACAGGCTACAGGTACTGAATATATTTTCTCCGATGGTACCAGAAAGAAAGCGGGCACCATGGGCCATGCAGGTTGTACATCCTTTTTCCCTTCTAAAAACCTCGGTTGTTATGGAGATGGCGGAGCAATATTCACCAATGACGATAACCTGGCAATAAAGTTACGCAGTATAACAAATCATGGCAGTACCAGGAAGTATTACCATGATGATATAGGTGTTAATTCAAGGCTTGATGCCATCCAGGCCGCCATATTAAGAGTGAAGCTAAAGTATCTGGACGAGTATAATAATGCACGCAGAAATGCTGCTTCATTTTATGACAGGCAATTAAGCAGAACTGGCAGTCTTACATTACCCTTCAGGTCAAATAAGTCAACACATATTTTCCACCAGTATACTATTAAAACAGACCCCCTGCTCAGGGACGACCTTAAAAATTACCTTCAGGAAAAGAAGATACCTTCAATGGTATATTACCCCGTACCCATACACAGGCAGCAGGCTTATAGTTACCCCGGTATTGAGGATGAACAATTACAGGTGAGCAACTCCTTGAGCCGATGTGTTCTGTCACTACCCATGCATACAGAACTCACCATTGACCAGCTAAGGTATATATGTGATAATATTTATAAATTCTTTAAAGAAAAGTAATCCATGGATGAATATTTTGCCCATGAAACAGCAGTTATAGACGAAGGATGCAGTATAGGCAAAGGCTGCCGTATATGGCATTTTTCGCATATCATGACCGGCGCCATGTTAGGTGAAAGATGTAACCTGGGCCAGAACGTTGTAATTTCACCCGGTGTTGTCCTTGGTAATAATGTCAAGGTTCAGAATAATGTATCCGTATATACAGGTGTAATATGTGAGGATGATGTGTTCCTGGGTCCTTCAATGGTTTTTACGAATATTGTCAATCCAAGAAGTGCAGTAGTACGACGTGATCAATATGTTGAGACAAAAGTTGGTAAAGGAGCAAGCATAGGGGCAAATGCTACCATCATCTGTGGTAATAATATAGGTGAATATGCCTTTATTGGCGCAGGCGCTGTGGTGACAAAGGATGTTGAACCATATTCACTGGTCATAGGTAATCCTGCCAGGCATGCAGCATGGATGAGTGAATATGGGCACAGGCTTGAATTTGGAGATGATAATATAGCTGTATGCCCTGAAAATGGTGATAAATACAGCTTTTCAGGAAATAAAGTTTCTAAAATTATTGATTAGCTTTATACCCTTAAAAATGAATCAATGAGTGGAAAACCTAAAAACTTCGGACTGATAGGTGTGGCCGGCTATATAGCTGTTCGTCACCTTGCTGCTATTAAACAAACCGGTAATAACCTTCTTGCCAGCCTTGACCCATTCGATAGTGTTGGTATAATTGATTCATATTTCCCTGAATGCGACTTTTTTGTTGAGTTTGAACGGTTTGATCGCCATTTTGAAAAACTTAAAAGGTCAGGAATAAAAATAGATTATGTAAGTATCTGTTCTCCTAACTTCCTGCATGATGCACATATAAGGTTTGCACTGAGAAATAGAGCCGATGCTATTTGTGAAAAGCCTATTGTCCTTAACCCATGGAATATAGACGCATTGAAGGAGATAGAGCATGAGACGGGACAAAAAGTATATACAGTATTGCAGCTAAGGCTTCACCCTTCAATTATGGCATTGAAGGAAAGGATAACGAAAGAAAAGAAAAACCATAAGCACGATATCGATCTTACTTATATTACCAGCAGGGGAAACTGGTACAAATTCTCATGGAAAGGTAATATACAAAAATCAGGCGGGGTAGCCACAAATATAGGGATACATTTCTTTGACATGCTCAGCTGGGTATTTGGTGATGTCCAGGATAATTATGTGCACATTCTCGAAGAAGACAAGGCGGCGGGATACCTGGAGTTGGAAAATGCCAGGGTGAGATGGTTCCTGAGCCTTGATCATAACGACCTGCCCGCAGATATAAAACAGAAGGGACAGAGGACATACAGGTCAATACTCCTTGAAGGCAAAGAGATAGAATTCAGCGGCGGCTTTGCTGATCTGCATACCGAAACATACCGGCAGATCCTTGCAGGTAAGGGCTTTGGACTGGTCGATGCGCGTAATTCGGTGCAAACAGTGTACAGGATACGAAACAGTAAGACACAGAAGAACAAAGGTGAAATGCATCCTTTTGCACTAAATAAAAAATAAATGTACAGAGAACTTATAGACGGAAAGACCAAACTGTCAGTTATAGGACTTGGATATGTTGGTCTGCCAATTGCCCTGGAATTTGCCAGGAAGATAAAGGTAATAGCTTTTGATATAAACACCGAAAGGGTTGAAAATATGAAGAACGGTTACGACCCAAACGGGGAAGTACCTGATGAAGATTTTAAAGATATCAATATACATTTCACCGATAATCCTGAAGATCTTAAAGAAGCATCATTCCATATTATAGCGGTGCCTACACCCACTGATAAACATAACCTGCCTGACCTGAGGCCTGTATTAGCAGCCTCGGAAACAGTAGGAAGAATACTTAAAAAAGGAGATTATGTTGTCTATGAATCAACGGTGTACCCCGGATGTACCGAGGATGATTGTATACCCGTACTTGAAGAATTCTCTTCACTTAAGTACCGTGAAGATTTTAAGGCCGGATTCTCTCCTGAAAGAATAAACCCCGGGGATAAGAAAAATACACTTATATCAATAGTAAAGGTCACCAGTGGCTGTGATGAAGAGTCAGCCGAAGAGATAGCCCAGACTTATGAAATGATCATTGAAGCGGGGATACACAGGGCAAGCTCTATCAAAGTGGCTGAGGCTGCAAAAATCATTGAGAACACACAAAGGGATATAAATATTGCCTTCATGAATGAGCTGTCTATAATATTCAACAGGATGGGCATCAATACTTATGAGGTGCTTGAAGCCGCCGGGACCAAATGGAACTTCCTGAGATTCTTTCCCGGCCTTGTAGGCGGACACTGCATAGGTGTAGACCCGTATTACCTGTCATATAAAGCCAAAGAACTTGGTTATCACCCCCAGATGATAGACTCGGGCCGCTTTGTTAATGACAGCATGGGAGGATACGTTGGAAAACAAACAGTTAAAAAGATCATTGCTTCATCAAAAAGCCCTAAAGGAGCAAAAGTGCTTGTTATGGGAATCACATTCAAGGAAAATGTAAGTGATATTAGAAACTCAAAAGTGGTGGATGTAATAGATGAACTCGTCGATTTCGGAGTTATTGTTGATGTGGTGGATCCCAATGCAGATGCCGTTGAAGTAAACAGGGAATATGGCCTTAAACTGGAAGATAAACCAAAAGGTAAATATGATGCTGTTATTGTTGCAGTAAATCATGCCCAGTATCTTGATCTTGATGATGATTATTTTGGCAGCCTGATGGATAAAAACGGTATACTGGTTGATATAAAAGGTATATACCGTGATAAAATAAAGAAACTTACTTACTGGAGCTTATAAGCATGAATAAGAAAGTACTGGTTACAGGAGGAACAGGATATATAGGCTCGCATACAGTTGTCGAGCTGCAGAATGAAGGATTTGAAGTATATATTATCGATAACCTGTCAAATTCTGATATCAATGTACTTGATGGTATCACCGGCATTACGGGTAAAAGACCTGCTTTTGAAAAAATAGACCTGTGTGATCATGAAAAGGTAAAAGCTTTCTTCTCGCATAATCCCGGTATTGAATCAATAATACACTTTGCAGCCTACAAGGCAGTGGGTGAATCCGTGGAAAAACCTGTGCTTTATTACCATAATAACCTGGTGTCTCTTCTGAACCTGCTAACGTGCATGAAGGATTTCAATATCCCTTCATTGGTTTTTTCTTCCTCGTGCACCGTATACGGTCAGCCTGATGAACTGCCTGTATCAGAAGATGCTCCCATACAGGAGGCAGTATCCCCTTATGGAAATACAAAGCAGATTGGTGAAGAAATAATAAGAGATACAATACATTCATGTGAACAGCTTAAGGCTGTCTCACTGAGATATTTCAATCCTATAGGTGCACACCCCTCATCTTATATCGGTGAGCTGCCTATTGGTATACCTGAAAACCTGGTGCCTTATATCACACAGACAGCTGCAGGTATAAGAGATGAACTTAGAGTATTCGGCGATGATTATGATACCCCTGACGGATCATGCATACGTGATTACCTTCACGTTGTCGATCTGGCACAGGCACATGTTGTAGCTCTAAAAAGATTGCTGGAGAAAAGAAACAAGGGTAATTATGAAATATTTAACCTGGGAACAGGCAGGGGTGTTTCTGTATTTGAAGCTATTGAATCCTTTGAGAGAGTATCAGGGAAGAAACTGAGATACCGTGTTGTCGACAGGCGCCCCGGAGATATTGAAAAGATATGGGCCAACCCTGCACTGGCCAATAACGAAATGAGGTGGTCAACAAAATACTCTCTTGATGATGCAATGAAATCAGCATGGGACTGGGAATTGAGTTATCGGAAAAATAAATAAACAAAATACCGGACCATAGTATGAACAAATCATTACTAATAACCGGCGGAGCAGGTTTTATCGGCTCTCATGTTGTACGTCATTTAGTGAATAAGTACCCTTCTTACATGATTGTCAATGCTGACAAACTTACTTATGCCGGCAACCTGCAGAACCTTACCGATATTGAAAATGCGGATAATTACAGGTTTGAGAAAATAGATATAGTCAATGAAGGAGAAGTGTTTGCCTTATTTGATAAATACATGTTTGAAGGGGTGATACACCTTGCGGCAGAATCACATGTGGACAGATCAATCTCAACACCCAATGAATTTGTATACACCAATATTGTCGGTACGGTAAACCTGTTAAATGCTTCCAGGAAAACATGGAACGATCACGAAGGGAAAGTCTTTTATCATATCTCAACCGATGAGGTATATGGATCACTTGGCCCGGAAGGCCTGTTTACTGAAGACACACCATATGACCCGCGAAGTCCTTATTCGGCCTCAAAAGCCAGCTCGGATCATTTTGTACGTGCTTACCATAATACATACGGACTGCCGGTTATAATAAGCAATTGCTCAAATAATTACGGTCCCAACCAGTTTCCTGAGAAGCTTATACCACTGGCAATAAATAATATAAAGACAGGCAGGAAAGTGCCGGTATATGGAAAGGGAGAAAATATAAGAGACTGGGTGTATGTTGAAGATCACGCTGAGGCTATAGATATTATTTTACACAAGGGAGTGACAGGTGAAACATATAATATTGGTGGCAATAATGAATGGAAAAATATCGACCTGGTTTATCTGCTCTGCGAACTGATGGATCAGAAGCTTGGCAGGCCTGAGGGCGAATCAGCCTCACTGATTACCTTTGTCAAAGACAGGGCCGGACATGATAAAAGATACGCTATTGACAGCTCGAAAATAGCCACTGAGCTGGGATGGAAACCGGCACATGCTTTCAGGGAAGGACTAAGCAAAACCATTGACTGGTACCTCGATAATCAAAAATGGTTGCAGAATGTCTTATCCGGTGATTATGAGAAATATTACGAGGAGCAATATCTTAAACGGTAATCCTGATGCTGTTCTCTTTCTTTATTGTTCCTTCAGAACAGTATATGTAAGTTCAAACTTTACATTTTCTTCACCTTCCCTGTTGGCCTTGATTATAAGGTTTTCCTTACTCAGCTCAGGTAAATAGATCTCTATTACAGGCTCCAGGATTTCACCTTCATAGTACTGCTGTACAAAATTTGCTATATTCAGCTTGTACTGGTTGTTAACTTTATTATATGAACCATCCAGGAAGGCTGCATCAACAAGGTAATCAGTCAGTATTCTCTTTGAGCCTGCACTATCGTACCTGACCAGTATATTGGATGGTACCATTTCTTCAGTATAATCAACCTCGTTAAGGTAAACAGGCAGGTAAATCCTTGCTTTATTTATTGCCACATCATAAGGTAATGATTTAAGAAACTCAAGGCCGGGAATAACCATCTTTGTATATACTCCTTCCATACCCTGTGCATACCCCAGGGTGTCCTTTACCGGTTCATTTATATACTTAATTTTCTTATCAGGATCTGCCTGCTCAAAATCATGCAGAAACCTGTTATAATTGAGGCAGCTGGATTTGATAGTCAACCTGTATGACCTTGATTCCTTCTGGGTGTCGGTATAATATATTTCAAAAAAGGTGTTGTCGTTTACCATATTAAGCTCAAGCATATGATGATTCATAGTCTGAGGATATTCAAAATACAGGCCTTTGACATAATTTCTAAAGTCAATTGTATCACTTCTCAGGTATAGCAAGGAGGTGTCCCTGAGAATATATTCACCAAAAGAAACAGGCAGGTCAATTATCAGTGTAGTATCTCTCCCTTCACGAAGAGGAGGCAGTTCAAATGATCCTATGAGTTCCTTAATGGGGATATCCCTGCCTACCAGGTAGATGGAATCGACAGATAAAACTTCGTCTGTATCATAAATATTTACAGTACTCATACCTGTCTTTTCTTTATAAACATTATTTATCAACAAATACATCTTAACAGAAGCGATGCTATTAATACCATACCCCGGCCATGCTGCTGCAAGCCATAACTGTGTAACAAAATCTGCAGTGGTAAGTCCAAAATAGGGATCCAGTGAAGCTCCCAGGTATGACAGAGATGTATTGAATGAGGAGGCTGAATCAGTGAAAAGGGTATACATCTCAACATTTATTGTATCTGTTGCCACCAGGCTGTCAAAATCGGTCTGGGGCAGAATATTTCCTCCTATGGATGAGGGGTCTTCCTCACACGACAACACAATAAAAGATACCAGAACAGGCAGTATCAGTATATTATGTATTTGTTTTTTAATTGATCTTATTATAGAAGCCCCGGAACGTGATTGTTCAGACAATTTTATCATAAAATTCATTATACGCATCAATATATTCCTCTTCATCCTGATATTCCAGTATGGGTTCTTTCCGTGATTCAATATACTTTCTTATCTCCTTGTTTATTTCCTTACTACCAATAATTATGCCATCTGAATTATCAATGGCCAATTTAGAAATATTAAAAAAATCAGCTCTACCGCGAAAGTCAATATATTTCCTGTCTATCCCGTCCGCAACCAGTTTATCATTGAACGACTTTCTAAACGGTTTTTTAAAATCATTATTGTATACTGAGTAGATAATCTTTAAGTCGGCAAACAGCGGATCATCATAATAAACCTTACGCAAATAAAGTGGCACAAGTGCAGACATCCATCCATGACAATGTACTATATCAGGTGTCCATCTTAGTTTCTTGACTGTTTCGAGTGCTCCCCTTGCAAAAAATATTGTCCGCTCATCATTATCAGAAAATTCTTCTCCCTTGCTATCTCTTACTACCTGCTTACGCTGAAAATAATCTTCGTTATCGATAAAGTAAACCTGCATCCTGGCAGCCTGTATGCTGGCAACTTTGATAATAAGTGGATGATCAGTGTCATCAATTATTAAATTCATTCCCGATAAACGTATAACCTCATGCAACTGGTTACGACGTTCATTGATGCAACCATACCGGGGCATAAATGTCCTTATCTCCTTCCCTCTTTCCTGGATACCCTGAGGCAAATATCTGCTGATACTCGAAATCTCTGATTCTGTCAAATAAGGGGTGATCTCCTGTGAAACGAATAATACTTTTTTGTTATCCATCGGACCTAATAATAACAGAATACAAAGATAACAAAAATAATCCAATCCCTGAATTTTTAAGCCAGCATATTGATATAAAGATGATTAGCATTCTGGGCAATTTTAACTAAATTTGCCTGCCAGGTCAAATTTAAACCAGTTTATGAAACAGATAGGCACTTCATCAGCTCTGAAAAATCAACTGGAGATGATCAGGGGAAAAAGCACAGGGCTGGTCCCGACAATGGGAGCCCTGCATGCCGGCCACATATTACTAGTTGAAAAATCAGTTGGTGATAATGATATAACAATAGTCAGCATATTTGTTAATCCCACCCAGTTTAACGATAAACGCGACCTTGAAAAGTATCCCCGTACCTTAAACAGTGACCTTGAAATACTTTCTGAGATGCTGGGAAAGGATGATATGGTGTTCACTCCTGCTGCTGATGATATCTATAATAATGAAAAAATACCAGGTATAGATCTCGGGCACCTGGATAAAATAATGGAAGGTGAGCATCGGCCTGGTCATTTTATGGGCGTAGTGAGAATCGTAAATATACTATTTGAACTGTGTCTGCCCCAAAGGGCTTATTTCGGACGTAAAGATTTCCAGCAACTGGCTGTAATAAAAAGCCTGGTTAAACAATCAGGCATTAAAACCAATATTATTGAATGCCCTATTGTCAGGGAAGCAAACGGTCTGGCAATGAGCTCAAGGAACAGCAGGCTGTTACCTGAAATGCGGGAAAAAGCCGGAATTATATACAGGACACTGGAGAAATACCGGGAACAGGCCCTTACTGTTGATATCACAGCATTGAAAAATAATATCATAACAGAAATAAACGCTCAAAAAGGATTTAAGGTTGAATACTTTGAAATTGTTGATGATATTGAACTAAAACCACTGGTTTCTGTAACTGATATAAACAATGAAAGCCATTATACCGGGTGTATAGCAGTATACGCGGGTGAAGTGCGGCTGATCGATAATATTAAGTTTTCTTTCTAGTTTACAAAAGGTTGATTACATTTGTAATGTAAATAACATAATGCAGTCATGTTAATCGAAGTAGTGAAATCTAAAATTCACAAAGTCAAGGTTACGGAAGCAAACCTTCAGTACGTTGGAAGTATTACCATCGATGAAGACCTGATGGAGGCTGCTGATATCCTGGAAAATGAAAAAGTACAGGTAGTTAATATAAATAATGGTGAGAGGCTTGAAACATATGTGATAAAAGGAGAACGCGGATCAGGTGACGTATGCCTTAACGGACCGGCAGCAAGAAAGGCAGCTGTCGGAGATATAATAATCATTGTCTCCTATGCTTCTATCGACTATGATGAAGCCAAAACATTCAAGCCGAAACTTATCTTTCCCGATACCGATACAAACAAACCAGTCTGATCTTGAAGTATAGAATTAAGCAGATAATTAAACTGAGCTTCTTTATCTGCCTCAGCGTGACACTCTTATTCCTGGCCTTCAGAAAAATTGATCCCGGCGATGTTCTAGGTGAATTGAAACATGCAAATTATACATGGGTCCTGATAGCATTTCTTGCTTCTGTTCTTGCTTTTATCAGCAGGGCCAGACGATGGATATTACTCATAAAACCCCTTGGTTATAATCCCGGACTTAAGTCAGCATATCATGCCCTGATGACAGGTTACCTTTTCAACTTCGCAGCACCACGGCTGGGAGAGCTCACCAGATGCGTGGCCCTGGGCAGGAAAGAAAAGATACCTGTTGACAACCTGTTCGGAACAGTGATTGCCGAAAGAGCTTTCGACCTGGTAAGTATGATCATTATTATGTTTATAATGGTACTTGGTCGCGGTTATCTTATGGACTCGTTCCTGAGGGAAAACGTGTTTCAACCTATTGGTGAGAAGATCTCTTCCGTCTTTGGATTCTCATCAGTTTTTGTAATCATACTCATACTTTTTCTCCTGGGAATATTTCTAATGCTGATCAAATACAAGGAAAGATTAATGAAAATAAAAGCTTTCGCCAGGATAGGTGATATAATGAAAGGTATCTTAAATGGTTTGAAAAGCTTTATCAAAATGAAGAATAAACTGGAGTTTATTTTTCATACAATCATTATCTGGTCATTTTATATTGTAATGACCTGGGTGATATTCTATGCTTTGCCAT